>DFBV01000287.1:2666-18963 GCA_002366755.1 Anaerolineales bacterium UBA3071 | reverse complement strand
GCACACCCTGCAACTCCACACGGTCAGCCAAGCGACCAATGAAGGGCTTGTCCAGCGGCACCAGCCCCAGTGGCGTCTCGTAGTGGGTAGCCGTGGAGACGAGAAAACCGGCGCCCCAAGAGGCGCGATGGTTGGGGCCCATGATAATGACGGTATCATAGGTTGTGCCCGCAAGCTGCTTGTAGGCGTAGGACGCCGTCTGGCCGGAGTAGACGTAGCCAGCGTGCGGGGCGATGAGGCCCAGCAATCTGCCTTCCAGCGGCTGGTCGGGCACGTTGGCTAAGAAGCCTTCCAGCATCTGCCGCAGCGCTTGCTCCGTGCCAGGATACCACGACCCGGCGACAGCCGATGGCCGGACGGTTCGCTCAGTCTGTCCTCTCGATCTCATCGTTCTCATCGTTCGCACCTCCAACAACACTCACACCGCCCCGCACCTGCATCTCCTGAAGCGAGCGTTCCAGTACCTCCAATCGCTCGCCGGTGCTGACGATCAGCTCGGCCACGAAGCCGACGAGGATGAGGAGCAATCCTGCCAGGGCCAGGCCGCCAGCGAGCCAGAAGATGGGGCGTTTCTGCGTGTGCTCGCGGAAGAACCAGAAGTAGGCCAGTACCAGATAGGTCACCGCGCTGATGCTCAAGCTAGCCAGCCCCAGTCCGCCGAAGAAGCGCATCGGCGCATGGCTGAAGGTGAGCAAGAAGCGGATCACCAGCACGTCCAAGAGGCTGATGGGAATGCGGCTCAGCCCATACTTGGACCGGCCAGCCCGACGAGGGTACCAGTTGGTCCGCACCTCGCCGATACGGTAGCCTTGGTGAGCGGCGATGTGCAGAAGGAAACGGTGCCAGTCGGAGCGCAACGGCGGCAGCGTTTCCACTACCTGACGGCGGAACCCCTTGATCCAATTCATGTCGTGAGCCGGCACGTTGAACAGCAGGCGGGAAGCGAAGTTGTAGATGCCAGAGGCGAAGACCTTGCGCTCTCGTCGGCCTTGCCGCCAGCCGGCCACCACATCGTACCCCTCGGCCAGCTTCGCCAGCAGCTTGGGAATGTCCTCTTCGGGGTCTGATTCCAGGTCAGCAGGCAGGAAGAGAATGACATCGCCGCGCACAACGCGGAAGCCGGCACTCAGCGCCGCCGTCAGCCCCAGATTGCGCTGATGGCGGATCAGCCGCAGGAAGGGACGGCCCGCCTGCAGAGCGGCAGCCACGTCGGCCGTGCCGTCGGTGGAACCATCGTCCACCAATACCAGTTCCCCGCGCACATCCAGCGCGGCAAACGCCCGACCGACCTTCTCTATGAGCGTGGGGATGTTGTCGGCCTCGTCCCTGGCGGGGACGAGGACGGAAACCATTTCAGTTCGGTCGAGGTAGGGTTCAGACATTGGCGATGTCACCAGCGGGGCCCCCAGTAGTCTCTCTCGGCGTCCGCCCGGGTTATCTGCTCCTGCCTCTCCCGGGCGAGCGAGTCTCTGTCCAGTTTCCGGCGCGCCCTGCTTCTAGCCCGCTCGGCCAGGATGAATAAGGCTGCCAGAAGCCCCAGGCCGATCAAGCCAATCAGAAGGCTTAAGAGCCAACCCATCTTGCTCCTCTTGTTCTAGCATGGCCAAGCATTCTTCTGAGGTCCAAATTGGGATGGGCTCAACGAGTTTCTGGAAATGGTGATCATCGCAGCGGCCCCACATTTTTCTCGAGAGATCGCCACTTGCGTGTTGCACCACCAGCGGCCACTAAGTCAAACCAGTCCTGATGAGCCTTGATGGTCTCGGAGGCCTTCCGCCTCACCTCGCGAAGCGTCTCAAGCATGTCCCTGGAAGTATCCATGCGCTTCGAAAGCTCACGCAGCTTCTTGCGTGTTTCCGAGACCCCTTCTGGCTGCTTCAAATATCGCTCCACTGCTTCCACAACCAGTGTGTCAGCTTCGACGCCTCGACGCCGCGCCATGCCCTGAATCCGCCTCAGCAGACCCTCAGGCCAGGTAATGACCATCGTGGGTACTTCTCTTTCCAATACGGCTTGCGACATGCCCCATCCCTCCACATCTCTGTCTCCTGGGCTTCAAGTTCGCTGTCTACCACTCGCTCAAGTGAAGCTCCCAATCCTCGTGTGCCTGGACGACATCGTAGGTTTCCTGACGCGACTCGCGCAGCAGACTCATCATATCCACGGGTTGACCAGCCCTGTACAGTGCCTCCCGCAATTGTTGCCGCGCAGACGAAGCCTCGGCAGCCGGAGTCTAGAGATAGCGATCCACTGTCTCCACAACCAACTCTTCAACCTCAATGCCTTGACGCCGCGCCATGTCTTGGATGCGCCTCAGCAATCCCTTTGGCCAGGCGATGACCATTGTCGGAGCCTCTATCGCCGCACGCGACATACTTTATCAGAGTCATAGTTTTCAGACATCATGACGGACTCCCTGTCTATCCTCCTGAAACTCCATCACTTTGAGTCTCAACTCGCTGTTTCCCACCCAGATTATAGCACCTTTCACCACAGCCAGCAACTGGCTTTCACCCCACAAATGCCTTCACCGCCCCCGCCACGCGCTGCTGCTGTTCGTCTGTCAGTTCGGGATACATGGGCAGCGACACTATCTCCTTCGCGCAGGCCTCGCTGACCGGGAAATCGCCGAGTTGATGTCCCAGGTCCTTGTACGCCGGCTGCAGATGCAACGGTAGCGGGTAGTGGATGACCACGCCAATGCCCTCAGCCTTCAGGTGTTCGACCAACTCATCCCGACGAGGGGTGCGGATGACGTAGCAATGGTAGATGTGCTTGACGTGGTCCAGCACCGTGGGTCTTATCACCTCCGTGTCCGCAAACAGTTCGTCGTAGCGCGCTGCGTGGGCTCTCCGCGCCTCGTTCCAGTCGTCCAGATGGCGCAGCTTGACCCCCAGGATAGCTGCCTGCAACGCGTCGAGGCGGTAGCCCCAACCCAACTCGTCATGCTCATACTTGCTGATGCGACCGTGGTCTCGCAGCTTGCGCACCCGCGCCAGCAACTCCGGATCGCTGCCCACGATCATGCCGCCGTCGCCATAGCAGCCCAGGTTCTTGCTGGGGTAGAAGCTGAAACAGGCCAGATCACCCTCGGAACCAGCGCGGCGGCCGCGGTACTCAGCACCATGCGCCTGCGCGGCGTCCTCGATCACCAGCAAGTCGTGCCGGTGGGCGACGTCGAGAATGGGATCCATCTCCGCTGGCTGCCCGTAGAGATGCACGGGCATGATCGCCTTGGTGCGCGGCGTAATGGCCGCCTCGATTTGAGCGGGGTCGATGTTGTAGGTGAAGGGATCGATATCGACGAACACCGGCCGAGCGCCCGTCTGTGAGATGGCCTCCCCGCTGGCGAAGAAGGTGAAAGGCGTGGTGATGACCTCATCGCCGGGGCCCAGGCTACAGGCCAGCAGCGACAGATGCAGCGCCGCCGTGCCCGAGGCCACACCTACTGCTTGCTCGGTGCCGCAATACACAGCAAAGGCCTCCTCGAACGCTTTCACCTCCGGCCCCATGATGAAGCCGCAATGGCTCAGCACCCGCTGGATAGCCGCATCCATCTCTGGCTTGATGCTTGCGTATTGCGCTTTGAGATCAACGAGAGGAACGCTGGTCGTCATGCAAGGTCTCCTGTTCCTTGATAGTATTGTAGGTAGTTGCGACTTTTCCGGAGGGGGCCGTTTTCCAGGCGAGTTCAGGGATGGTCACCCCAGGCCTGCCATATCGTCTCGTGGGCCGCTTCCACGTCAGCCAGCCTCACCTTCCGGCGCCCGTCGCCCAGCATGTGGTTCACTGCTTCCAGACAGTATCGCTGAATGCGATAGGGGCGCCCCTTGCCGTAGGCGATGATCCGTTGCACAGCCTGCTCCTCGTACCGATAGGCCCCCTTCACCGGTTCGGTGATCAACTCCCGGGCCTCCTGCTCAGCGAAAGGCCACACTCGCATCTCGTGGAAGAGATTGTACCACGGGCTTTCAAGCCGATCCCATTTCTTGCTGATCCGCACGCCGGCGACCACCGCACCGAGGCTCTGCGCAAAATCCGTCATGAAGATGCGGCGCAACTGCAACTGAACCATCCGGCCGTAGGCGTCAATAGCATCCATTTCGTCCATGAGCAAGATGACCCGGACCTCCTTGTCCGTGGTCTGTTTCAAAGCCTCAAGCAGGCAGGGGAAATCGCGGCTGAAGTCGCGATCGCTGTACTCCCAACTGCCCTCAGTATGAAAAGCCAACTGAGGAAGCTCAGGCAACAGCAAGCCGCAGGTCAAAACGATGCCATCCATCAACGTGTGGAAGAAAGCCTCCCGTGGAGTGCCCTCCAGATCTACCAGGACAGGGACAAAGAGGTACTCCGGATCGGTGTCCTGCCTCAGCCGATTCGCTAACTGGTAGAGCATCGTCGTCTTGCCAATGCGCCGTTCGCCGTGGATCATGATGCTGTTGTTGTGCAGGATGTCCATGATATCGCGCAGCAGCCGGTCACGGCCAAAGAACATGTCCTCGCGCCGGATGGGCTCTCCGGAGATGTAAGGGTTGAATCTGCGTCGGAGTGCCTTCCTTCCCCTCCGTCGCGTCTGCCGTCTTGAGTGCACGTAGAGGCCAGCCGCCCCCACCGCTGCCAGCGTTACCAAGACAACGCTAGCAAACATAGCCGCGGGCACAACGCGCGGTCGCCCAATCCACGGGAAGACTACTCCGCTCTTCACCAAGATGGGCACATCCACAGATGGCGAGTAGTTGAAATCCTCGTCGCGCACTCTGAGATGGAAGACGTAGTCGCCCCTGGACAGAGAGCCGTGGGAGAACTTGCTGCGGAGTTGCCAGCTCTGTTCAGTCCCCTCCAGGTAGCAGATGAAAACGAGGTCATCCAGCGGCGTGCGGAGGTCACCACCATCGAACTGGATGTCCAGCGATTCGCCGCTGAACATGGCGACGCTCCCACGTTCGTAGGGCTGGCCATTGACGCTGACAACGCGGGCTGATGGAGCGCCCGGGTCAGACTCGTAGCGGCTGAGCCCGCTTTGCGTCCCGATCCATACAACTCCCTCGTCATCCTCGTGGATAACCCTCACCACGTTGTTCGTCAGACCGTCACCGGTCGTGTAGCTGAGCCAGGTGCGGCCATCGTAGCGGGTGACCCCACTCAGCGTGCCGAACCACAGGATACCGTCGCTATCCTCCATGATGGAGAAGATGGCATTGGCCGCCAGACCATCGGCCACGGTGTAGGTATGCCACGTCTCGCCATCGTAGTGGCTGACGCCTCCGGCCCATGTAGCGAACCAGAGCGAACCATTGCCGCTCGGCAGAATGGCACGCACCTCGTCGGCAGCCAACCCGGAATTGGCACGGGTGAAAGGCTCCAGCCATTGTTGGCCGTCGTAGCGAGACAAGCCTGCCCGCGTCCCCACCCAGAGAATGCCTTGCGGATCCTGAGCGATGGCCAGGATCAGATTGTCCGTCAGCCCAGAATCGGCATCCGACGTGAGAGTCTCCCACTGCTCGCCGTCATAGGCGCTGAGTCCCTGATCAGTGCCCACCCAAAGGGTGCCATCATCAGCCTCATAAATGGCAGTGATCAAATTGGAAGCCAGACCATCCTTGTCCCTGGTGAAAGTCCGCCACCCCAGGCCATCAAGCCGGATCAGGCCCCAGCCATTGGTACCCACCCACAGCGCACCATCCGACGACTGAAAGAGGACTTCTATCCAATTGGTCGGCAGGCCTTCCGCGTCGCCCTCTTCTTCCGCAATTCGGCTATGCCAATCACCATCCTCGTAGTAGCGCAGGCCGTCTTCAGCCGTCGCCACCCAGAGGTTCCCCTTCGGACCAGGCGCTATGCCCATGATCGTCTGATCGGTGAACAAGCTATGCCAGGTGCGGGCGTCGTAGCGGCTCACTCCCCCCAAGGTCCCAAACCACAGCGCGCCGTCCCGATCCTTGATCAGGCTGCGGACATTATCCGCAGGCAAACCGTCAGCGCTGGTCAGGGTGGCGACTATGGTCTGCCCATCGTAGCGGCTAACGCCGCCGCCATCAGTGCCGAACCAAAGGAAACCCTCGTCGTCCTGCAGCATGGATCGTACTCTTGCCGCCGGCAGGCCATCGCTGACCCCCAGGCTCGTCCATCTGCGACCGTCATAAGAAAGCACGCCGTCCCCAGTCGCCGCCCATACGCGGCCATCCCGGTCTTCGAACAGGGCACGGACGCTAGCGCCAGCCAACTCTTCGAGGGTAATGCAGGCAAACTGTCCCCGCACCTCACAGTAGCTCAGACCACCATCACTGCCCACCCACAGCAGGCCGTCCCGATCCTGCCATAGCGCGTAAACACCATCGCCTGCCAGCCCCTCCTGGACAGTGAAGCGCCGCCAGTTCTGCCCATCATAGCTGGCCAATCCACCGTTCGTCCCAGCCCAAAGGACGCCATCACCGGTCTGCAACAGGCTGCGCACGTCGTCACCTGCCAAACCATTCTCCCGCCTGAAGAGCTCCCACCCCTGATCACGATAGTGACTGAGCCCGTGGGACGTTCCGAACCACAAACTGCCATCACGTGCCTGCAAGATGCAGCGCACCCGGTTGCCGGCCAATCCGCCCCCCGTGTTCTCCTGGGTGAAAGTGGCCCAGCGGCCGTTGAAGCGACTAACACCGCCGCCGTTGGTACCGAACCAGAGCGATCCGTCCTGATCCTGCAGCAGGGTCCATACGTCGTTGGCCGCCAAGCCATCATCAATGGTGAAATGCCGCCATTGCGGGATAGCCTCTTGGGCCTGCGCTGCCCAGGGAGAACCAGGCACACACAGGCTAAGCACAGCAAGAAAGACAGCCGCGAGCAGCGTAGGGTGGGAAATCACGTCTCGCATGGATAGCCTCTGCTTGCGACAGTACATCATCTCTGATAACAATCTCTCACTCGTACGGGTGCTCCATCAGCCCGTATGGACACTCCAGTTCTTCAATCCGCTTGATCACCCGCGCGGGGTTGCCCACAACCACCATTCGCGGGGGGACATCTTCCAGGACCACAGAGCCCGCACCCACCAGAGCCATCTCACCAATGGTGACATCGGGAGCAAGAGTGGTGTTGCCTCCCACCTTAGCCCCCCGCTTGAGCGTTGCCCCCTTGATACACTCCTTGGCCTTTGGGCAGCGAGGATGCAGCACGTTGGTGATGCAGGTATGGGGGCCAACCCAGCAGTCGTCTTCAATCACGGTATGCTCACTGATCAGATTATGACCGTGGAAACGCACGTTGTTCCCGACCGTGACGTAGTGCTCGATAGCCGTTCTGCTACCGATGCTCACGTCATGGCCTATCGTGGAGTGCTCGCGGATGGTCACGCCATGCCCGGTTTGCACGTTGTGGCCCAGGCTGCTGCCAGCATAGATGACCGTGTGGGAACGGATGATGCAGTTGTCACCGATCACCAGGGGCAACTCCCCGGGCACTGCCCCTCGGGGGGGATGCCCCAGAATCACAAAATCACCGATTTGCACACTGTGACCGATGTGGACGTTGGGATAGATAACGTGAGTCGTCTGCATGCACGAGAATCCTATCTCTTCCGCAAGCGGCTGCTCCCCGGAATCACAACAGTGATAGAAAAGTTATCAAGACCAGGGCTTGACAGATCCGCGCAGATGTGCTATAATAGTATAAGTGGGAGAGGGCTTCTTGCTTTCGGGCGGTATCTGATCTAGTACTTCTGTCGTCCAGTCGAGCACAGCGGCGCACACACAAACGGATTTCACCAGGAGACCGGCCATGAAACACAGAACTCGTAACAGGAAATCAGTACTCGTCGTCGCCCTTCTCGTCACCACTCTGCTGCTCCTCTCGAGTCCCATCGCGGTTCTGGCCACCCCTGCTGCCGCGGGGGGGAGGATCCACGTGGTCCAGAGGGGAGAGAACCTGAGCAGCATTGCCGCGCGCTACGGAGTCAGCATGTCTGCCATCATGCAAGCCAATGGCATCAGGAATGCCAATCGCATCTACATTGGGCAGCGCTTGACAATTCCGTCTGGAAGCAGCAGCGCGGGCACTGCATACACCGGCAGCGCGTGTGCCATCCACGTGGTACGCCTGGGAGAATACCTTGGCAAAATCGGCGCACAGTATGGCGTGACATGGGAGAGCATCCAGCAAGCCAACGGGCTGATGGGCACTGTCATCTGGCCCGGACTGCGGTTGAAGATACCCTGCACCAGCGCCAAACCCAAGGTGGGGACGTTGTCTTGCCACCTGCACGCCGGCAAGTACCTCATAGCACCAGGGGATACGCTGCTGAAGATCGCGCTCCGGTGCAATACCAGCGTCGCAGCCCTCAGACGGGCCAACGGGCTGTCAAACGACTTCATACGGGCAGGGGCCTGGCTGATCATCCCTGGTCACCAGACCGCGCCTACCACGAAGCCAACCCCTGCGCAGACTGTTAAGTCGAAGCCCGTTGCACCTGCTCCTGCCGCCACCCGTGTCGTGATCAAGAGCCCCAACCTGCCAACCCCTACGCCAGCACCGTAGGAAAGCACCGGCTTCCAGAAACTCAGCCGAGAAGCTGCCGGCGCGCAGGGAGCATTTGTCCGGCGAACAGAGGCCCGCTGACGCGATAAGCTACGCGGGCCTTTCGTGTGGCCTCGCTACACTGTCAATGAGACGGTGGTCCCTCCTTGTTCCAGCGAGGCCTGCGCCGCCTCCAACACCCGCACCACCCGCAGACCGTTGGCGCCGTCCGTTTGCGGACGGCGGCCTTGCCGCACGCATTCGGCGAAGTGCACACACTCGATACGCAGAGGCTCTGCCATGTCCAGCCTGGGGATGGCAATGTCGCCAGAATGTACGCGATACTGAAACTCCCCGTAGATGTCCTCTCCCTTGCGGTACACTCCTTTGTCATAGATCTTGATCTTGCCTTCGTCGGCCACGTCATCGTAGACCGCCATGCGGCGGCTGCCAACCACCGTCATGCGCCGCACTTTGCTGGGGTCAAGCCAACTGGCATGCACATGTCCCAGCATCCCGCCGGGAAAGCTCAGCACGAGAAAAACCACATCCTCTACCACACCGTTGAGGAAGGTACCTCCTCGGGCGCTCACTGATTGCGGCATTGTGCCTAACAGATAGATCAGGATGGAAATGTCGTGAGGAGCGATGCTCCAGAGCGCATTGATGTCGCTCTGCACTCGCCCCAGGTTGACCCGGGTCGAGTAGATGTAGTAGACCTGGCCTAGCTCTCCTTCGTCAATCAGCGATTTGATCTTCCGCACCGCCGGATGGTACTCAAAGATGTGGCCGACCATGAGCACGCGCCGACGCTCATCGGCCAGGGCGATCAACGCCTCGGCTTGGCGGCTGCCCATGGCCAGTGGCTTCTCTACCAGGACATGCTTGCCCGCCTCCAACGCCTCGCGAGCCAGAGCGTAGTGGGTCCGAGCAGGGGTGGCAATGACCACAGCCTCGATGTCCGGATCGGTGAACAGATCACGGTGTTCAGGCGTGGTGATCGCGTGCGGGTAGAGCATCCGCATTTTGCCCAGCGCCCGCGGGTCCGGGTCACAACAGGCCGCCAACTCCGTTTGAGGTATCTGGTGTAGATTGCGAGCCAGATTCGGCCCCCAGTATCCGCAGCCTACCAGGCCCACCCGGATGGGATTACTCAACTCCGCCTCCAACTTCCTGTTTTCTGCTTTCAATCTGTGCAATCATCAGGGAATGATCACCGACGAACCACAAGATACGGAGTTCGTAGTAGCGACTTCAGTCGCTTTCGCTCCATTCGGATGACTGAAGCCGTCACTACGATCAGAATCGCCAATGTCCAGTTGGCTCCAATAATAGCACAGAGAGCCATAAAACGCAATCTGGTGCGCCTGTCATCGTACAGCCTCTACGGGAGGACACCAAACTCGAAGTGAGCGAAAGCTGCAGCCACCGCAGGCTCCGTCGCGGCTGTGCCGATGTGTACAGCGACCGGTCGCAACACACCCAGCGCCTCCAATGCCTGCCCTGGAGATGCCCCCTTGACGCCAATGATGGCGTGGCCCCAGCGGAACTTGCCCCGAAAATCGCCCGTCGCGCCGATGCTCCGCAAGGCGAACACCCCGTCTTCACCCAGGCTCATGGATGCCTCATCGGCGACGGCCACAGCAACGATGCTCCCTTCTGGCAGTTCGGCGATGAAATCAGCCAGCCGTTTCGAGGCCGCCGGGTCCAGATGCGTGTCGAAACTCTCGCGCCCCAGCACCTCTCCTGCAGAGTTGAGAGCCACGACGTTGTAGCCCCGGCGGTTGGGCGAAAGGTCGCGTCCGTCCACGTAGATGTGGCCGAGGTCATTGCCGCCAGTTTCCAAGCCAGCGCTCTGGACGACGATCGGCGGAGCGATCATCTGTCCTGCAACTTCAGTGCCGCTTTCGCCCGGTATCGTGACGTCTGTCAGCGGATAGAGCCGTGCGAAACGCAGCCGGAAATCGTTGAGCCCCGGTTGCACAGCCCCTGCTGGCAGGTTGACCTCATAGTCACCCCAGCCAGCGGCCAGGTCAAGGCTCGCCCACCGGCGGCCTCGCACCCACACTTCGACCGACTGCCCCGATTGCGGAGCCCAGGCGCGGAAACACAGCCGCTGCTCGTCGCCCGTGAGCGCGGCGAGCAGCCGCGCCTGGCGCCGCTGCGCCCAGACGGCGGCTTCCTCTTGCACAACGGCGACGACCGGGCTCCATCCTTCCCCCAGGTGCATACGCCCCAGCGCCGTACTGAGGTCGATCTTCTGCTCCATTGCAGGGGGCAGTGCTACACGGTACAGGCGGATACCTTCCTCCTCGGCCACCCGCTCCAAGGGCATGGCTTCCTCCGCATAGGCCAGCAGCGCCGGACTGGCTGGGGAGTCGTGGACGACCACGTAGCGGACGCCGAGGAAGCGCAACACCTCAGCGGCCAGCGCTTGGTCCTCCGCCTTCACTTCCGCCGGGATCTCGTGACCGTTCTGCACACCGATCAGGCTGCTGAGCAACGGCGCCTGGGCGAAGTATTGGAACTTGAACTCCGGGTTGCGAGAGGTATTCCCACCCAACAGCCGCTTGCCGTGGGAGGCTTGGTACCACTGCTCGAACATGATGATCACGTCCTGCTTGCCCAGCACCCGCGCCCCATTGCGCCAGCCCATGGGTAGTTCCAGCACAGCGAAGTCGCTCGACTCAGCGGCGATGTGTTCATAGATCGCCGGCACGCGCATGTCCGACAGAGGCAAGGGGATACTGAGGTGCTCGAACAGGAATAGGGCAGGAACAAGGACAGCGAGCGCAGACGCCATAGTGACGGAAGAATTTCGCCGCACTTCCTTGGTTCCTCGCATTCCTCGCATTCCCCTCCTTCTCCCTGCTTTGCCCCGGAACAGCAAGGATAGACCAGAGCCAGCCAGCACAGCGCAGGAGAGGACAAGCATCACACTGTAGCGGCTGGGATAGCGATTCCCCTCGAGAAAAGGAAGCTCAGCGATGAGTGCGAAGGGACCTGGTATCCCCGTATCGCGGCCGCTGATGCGCACCGTTGGACCCAAGGTCAGCAGCCAGAAGATGAGTGCGGAAAGCCCCCAGAAGCGCGCCGTTGGCGAGCGCCGCCCTTGCCACAGCCCTAAGGCCACCAGCAGCATCACACTGTAACCCAGGTAGAGGTGCTGTCCCTTGTCGTGTGGAAATGGAAGTGCAGCAGCCAGCCGTCCGAACAGTGGGTGCAGTTGCGTGGGCTGCAAGTAGCCGGCCAAATCGGCCGAGAAAACGTCGGCAAAGCCGCCGCCGGATGTGAAGAAGTCCCCCTCCACTCGCAGGTCAGGCAGCATATTGGCAAGGTAGGGTGTGATGCCGAGGGCGAAGATTACAGCGATCACAGCCATGTTGCGGAGGAATAGCGAGGCAGGCAATTCGTCGTGAGCAATGCGTGGCGCGTGTCTGACCGCAGCTCTGCGGACCAGTTCGTAGGCGGCGTAGAGGGCGACGAAGATGAACAGGAAGGAAGCAAAGGTCAGCTCGGCATAGGCTTGGAAAAGCAGGAACAAGGCGGCAAGCCCCGCACTACGCATGCTGCGATCCCGGCCCGCGCGCAGTACGTACAGCACCGCAAAGGGTATCCACTGCGAGCTGGCGATGTTGAACTGACCCAGACTAGCGTAGAAGAGCTTGGACGACGAGAAAGCATAGATCAGACCAGCAAGGAAAGAGGGCAGGAGGCGAGAGACAACGTACAAGGTACCCGAAGTCCGCTGTGCGGCAGGCTTTGTGCTTCGGCTCCGGCAGCCCAGCGTGAATTGCACTAGCAGGTACGCGCCATAGCCGCTGAGGACGAAGGAGGACAGCAACAGCAGGTTGGACGCAGGCACGAGGCCCAGAGCCATCTGCAGCGGAACGGACAGCAACCCGTTGAGAATGGTGAGGGTGTAGAAAGCCAAGTTGATGCCAAGGGGGTGGAACATCCAGCCGCAGGCGAAGGGATTGACCTGGCGGTCCACCAGGGCAAACTTCACCCACCACAGGTTCCAGATCAGCGCGGGGTCGTCAATGCCATCGCCAGGCACGTGCGTGCCGGAGCGCAGCACGAGGGGATAGGTCAGAATCAGTCCGAGCACCACGTAGGCGGCCAGCACGAGCACATGGCGCCGGACTGGCAGCTTGGCAGGATGCATGGGGGAGTGTTCCAGATTTCGACTCATGGGTTCCACCTTGGACAGGCAAATTATGCCACCGGAAGCGGTTTTTGGCAAGCGATGAGAAGTGACCTGATTTGTCCTATTTTGCCTTTTGCCTCATTTGCGCTACAATGTGCTTTGAACAAGGACACTCAATCTTCCCAATGGAGACTGCGATTCCCAGATGAGGCTGTCCTATCAGCAGGCTCTCGACTTCATTTTCGATTATGTCGATTATGAGAAGCTAGCTCGCTTCACCTATGATGCAGCGACTCTCGATTTGAGCCGCATGAAACGGCTGCTGGCCCTGCTGGGTGAGCCGCACCGCCGTTTCCGTTCCGTGCACATCGCCGGCACCAAAGGCAAGGGCTCAACAGCGGCGATGAGCGAGGCGATCCTGCGTGCTGCAGGTTTCCGTACGGGGCTGTACACCTCGCCTCACCTGCACACCTTCCGCGAGCGCATCCGCGTCGACGGCCAGTTGCTGTCTCGGGAGGAGGTAGTGACGCTGGTGGAGCAATGCCGCCCGGCCATTGAGGCTGTGGAGGGAATCACCACCTTCGAGATCATCACCGCCCTGGGCTTCCTGCACTTCGCGCAACAGGAGGTGGAGTGGGCGGTCCTGGAAACGGGCCTGGGCGGCCGGCTCGATGCCACTAACGTCGTCCTGCCTGAAATCACCGCCATCACCACCTTGAGCCTGGACCACACCTATCTTCTGGGCGACACGTTGGCACTCATCGCTGGCGAGAAGGCGGGGATTATCAAGCCGGGCGTGCCGCTGGTGTGTGCGCCGCAAGCGACAGAGGCAATGCAGGTCGTCGAAGCTGTCTGCCGCGAGCGCCAGGCCGAACTGATCCTCGTCGGGCGAGATTGGAATTGGGAACGGGTGACGGCTGACGTCACAGGGCAGACGCTACACGTGCGCAGACAGACAGGTGGCCAACATCCGCCGGTTGCTCACGAGAAGTTGCGGATCCCCTTCCTCGGCCAGCACCAACTGCTCAACGCCACGATGGCCGTGGCACTCATGGCGACACTGCGCCGACGCGGGATCGAGATCCCCGATTCAGCGGTTCGCGAAGGTTTGGCCCAGACGCGCTGGCCCGGTCGGCTGGAGACACTGCAACAGCACCCCCTTGTCGTGGTGGACAGCGCCCACAACCCCGATTCCGTGGCCAAGCTAGCGGCGGCGCTGGGCGAATGGTTCCCTCACGAGCGCATGGCACTGGTTTTCGGCGCTTCTGAGGACAAGGACACCCAGACCATGCTAAAGACGCTGCTGCCCCTGAGCGACTACGTGATCACCACCCGGGCTCGTCACCCCCGGGCCACCGATCCGCATCAACTGGCGCAGCAAGCCGCCTCTCTGCTGAAGGCCGGACAGCTCCTGACAGTCAGCAAGAGCGTGGCTGGAGCGGTGGAGCAAAGCCTGGCCTGGGCAATGCCAAGGGATCTCGTCTGCGCCACGGGGTCCATTTTCGTCGTCGGGGAGGTGCGGGAAGCGTTGGCCGACGCTCTGCCGCCCGATGACTGGGCGCACGAAGCGGAACCTGTGCTGGCCGTGCACTAGCGAATGCGTATAGCGAGTAGTTGAGGAAACAGATTGACAATGGACAGATGGTTACCGATGGATGGTGCACCAGGCTTCTCGCTCCTCGACATGCTGGCTCACGGCTCGTCGCCGGGCAAGCAAGACGAAGGGCTGGAAGCACTAGCGGACGTCGAAATCATGGAATACCCGTTGCTGCCATTGCGAGGCACGGTGGTCTTTCCGCAGATGCTAGCCCCCCTCGTCGTGGGCAGGGATCGATCAGGGAAGGCTGTGGAAGCTGCTGCGGCCAATGACGACCTGCTGCTGGTTGTCGCGCAGCGAGATGAAGAGATCCATGACCCTGGCGTCAACGATGTGTATGCCATAGGCACTGAGTTCATCATTGGCCGTGTACTGCGCATGCCGGACGGCACAACCAACGTTCTGGGCCAGGGGCGGCAGCGCATGCAGATCGTCGATGTGGTGCACACCGAACCCTACATTCGCGTGCGGGCATTGCCCATCTTCGAGCCCAGCGTGAAGGCCGCATCGGTGGAGGCGTTGATGCGCGCTGTGTTGGGGCTGTTCGAGAGATGCGTCCAGCTTTCTCCCAATCTGCCGGGCGATGCCTACGTGGCAGCCATGAACACGGACGAGCCAGGCATGCTAGCAGACCTGATCGCTGCGATCTTGAGCATAGACACGGAACAGCGGCAGGAACTGCTGGAGACACTTGACCCGATTTCGCGCTTGCGGCGGTTGAGTGTGCTTCTGGGCAAGGAACTGGACGTGCTGGAGCTGGAAAACCGCATCCATACCCAGGTACAGCAGACCATGGACAAGTCCCAGCGAGAGTACTTCCTGCGAGAGCAATTGCAGGCCATTCAGAGAGAACTAGGAGAGACGGACGCTCGGACTCAAGAAATCACCGAGCTACGAGAGAAGATCGCTGCCGCCCGTATGCCGGAGGCCGCTCAGGAGAAAGCGGCGAAGGAACTGGAGCGTCTGGGCATGATGCCCCCTGCTGCGCCAGAGGTGGGCATCATCCGCACGTACCTGGACTGGCTCATCGATCTGCCGTGGCATGAAACCACAGAAGACAACATGGACATCGCCCATGCTGAAGAGATCCTTGATGCGCATCACTACGGGCTGCCCAAGGCGAAAGAGCGAGTCCTGGAACACATGGCTGTGCGCAAGCTGGCCGCCGACAAGATGCGCACGCCTATCCTCTGTTTTGTGGGACCGCCCGGCACGGGCAAAACCTCCATGGGCAAGTCGATTGCCAAGGCGTTGGGTCGCACGTTCGTTCGAGTCTCCCTGGGCGGTATCCGGGACGAGGCAGAAATCCGCGGTCACCGACGCACCTACATCGGTGCCCTGCCGGGGCGCATCATCCAGACCATGCGCAATGCTGGCACCAAGAACCCGTTGTTCATGCTCGACGAGGTAGACAAGATCGGCACGGACTTCCGTGGCGATCCGTCGGCCGCTCTGCTGGAGGTACTCGATCCGGAGCAAAACCACGCCTTCTCCGATCACTACCTGGACGTGCCCTACGATCTCTCGAAAGTGCTCTTCATCACCACGGCTAACATCCTGAACACCATTCCGCCAGCCCTGGAAGACCGCATGGAGATCATCCGCTTCCCTGGCTACATCGAGGATGAGAAGCTGGAGATCGCCAAGCGCTTCCTGATGCCGCGCCAGTTGGAGGAGCACGGGCTCTCTGCAAATCAACTCCGTCTTTCGCAGCAGGCACTGCAGCGGATGATCCGCGAGTATACCTACGAGGCGGGGGTGCGCAACCTGGAGCGAGCCATTGCCAACGTCTGCCGCAAGGTAGCCCGCCGCGTGGCCGAGGGGAAGCCAGCCGCCCGCCGCATCACAGTGAAATCGCTGACCAAGTATCTGGGTCCACCTCAGTTCACCTATGGCCTGGCCCAGGAGCAGGACGAAATTGGGGTGGCCACAGGCATCGCCTGGACCGAAGCGGGCGGCGATCTGACCACGGTGGAAGTGACGCTGATGGACGGGAAAGGTAATCTCACGCTCACCGGCCAGTTGGGCGAGGTGCTGCAGGAATCGGC
>DFBV01000287.1:1143-2592 GCA_002366755.1 Anaerolineales bacterium UBA3071 | reverse complement strand
TCGGGAGGGGCGACCATGGTTACAGCGCTCGTCTCCGCCCTCAGCAGAACGCCCGTGCGCCGCGACGTGTGCATGACGGGGGAAATCACGCTGCGCGGGCGAGTGCTGCCCATCGGCGGGTTGAAGGAGAAGCTGCTGGCTGCCCATCGGGCCGGGCTGAAGACAGTTCTCCTGCCCAAGAAGAACGAGAAAGACCTGATGGACATCCCCCGCCGGGTCAAGCGGGACCTGAACCTTGTCCTGGTGGAACGCATGGAGGAGGTACTGGCGCAGGCGCTGGTGCATGAAAAGTAGGGGCGACCGGCCGGTCGCCCCTACCTAGAAGGCAGGCATGTTATGGACTCCCTCCGCAATGGAATCATCGCAGTCATGGTGCTGCTCACTGCCGTGTTTGCAGTGATGTACGGCATGAGGCAGTGCACGCCCCAGCAGCAGCGGATCGAACTCCCCCTGGACCTTGCACGCATCATACCCCAAGCATGGGAACCGCAGGACAAGCAGTTGCCCACCGTGGACATAGACGGTGATGGCGAGCAAGAGTGGCTGCTCATCTACCGCTACGACTCCGCCCAGGAGGAGCGCGGTCCGATAGGAGGCATGATCTACGATGCCCAGGTGGACATTTCACCGCACCAGTCGGGCATCTCAATCCCGTATCGCTCGGCGTTCCTCGTGCCCTACAAGTTGCTGCCTGACACCCACCCGGGCAAGGGGCAAGGCTACCTGGCTGACAAGCGGGTCGATGATCCCGAACAAGTGGATACGGATGGAGATGGCAAAGCAGACGAGTTGATCATCAGAGGCTATGGCCATGATCCTGCCATCACCAGGCTTTCCATCTTCCGCTGGGCAGGAAAGGACAAAGGCTACACGGTCGAGCACTTCCAGGGCAGCGGTGGGATCACGACAGTGGACAAGAACAAGAACGGCGTCATCGAGGAGGTTATCGTCCGCCATCGGCTGGACGAGCGCAGCCAGCAGTGTCGCAAGCAGACATACAGGCGTCAAGGCGATGGCAGCTACGCGCCGAGCAGCCCCTCACTGACCTTCTGCTACGAGACGCCCGACCACCCCTTCTATCCCGAAGGAGTGGTCCTCACCTTTCTCCTCTCCTCACAGCGAAAACGGCAAGCGGAGATATTCAAGCCGGACAGCGAGCATGGATTGATGACGGCGAAAGGTCGCCAGAAGGCAAAGGCCCTGGGCTTGCACCTTTTCGAGTCGTTCCGTGTGCTAGAGTTCACCTACCCCGGCGTCGCCCTCCCCTCCGGCGAAGAAGCCGTTGCGGTAGGGGAGGAGCTGAGCGGCACGGAACAGGTGGAGATCTGGACAGATGTCGTGGCGGACGACGATGAGCAACGTACCTACCGCTGGCAGGTGATCAACACCTCGTCGCAGAAGGTGAACGAGGATACAATCTGGCGCATCAATGGAGCGAGCAGCAACTGA
>DFBV01000287.1:322-1048 GCA_002366755.1 Anaerolineales bacterium UBA3071 | reverse complement strand
GGGCTATCAGAGGACGACCACGGGAGTGGGCACGAAGACGAACACGAAAACGAACATCATCAGCAAAGCCAACGCCTTCCGCGGTAGGTCGAGCTCGGTGATGTCGTCAAGGGGGGCAGCGTGCGCTCTCCCAAAGATGAGGATGAGCACAACGAGTAGTGACCAACTGAGCTGCCCGTACAGGAAGTAGTTCATGAGGTCAAGCGCTGCCAGGACGCCAATGATGACCCAGGTCAGCACCCGTGCTCGCTTGCCCAGCAGAGTGTAGATGATGTGCCCGCCATCGAGCTGGCCAGCAGGGATGAGGTTCAGGCCGGTGACAAAGAGCCCAGCCCAGCCGGCAAAGGCCAGCGGATGCAGCCACACATCCTGGCCGCCGCTGGGCAGGAAACGGCCGAAGACCAACATCTTTAGTGCAATGTAGAGCAGCGAATTGCCCTCCTTGAAGACGACCATCCCTGGTGGCGACTGCAAGACCTCAGGCCGTATCTCCGAGAGGGAAAGGCCAAGGATAAGGACAGGGATGGCAACGGCCAGACCGGCCAGGGGCCCCGCTGCAGCCATTGCCAGAAGGCGACGGCGGTTGACGGCCGGCCCCTTCATGCGGATGAAAGCCCCCATGGTGCCGAAGAGGGTCAAGGGCATGGGAATGAAGTAGGGCAAGCTCACCGGCACACCGAGGCGACGCCCGACGAAGTAGTGGCCCAGTTCGTGGGCCAGCAGGAT
>DFBV01000287.1:0-186 GCA_002366755.1 Anaerolineales bacterium UBA3071 | reverse complement strand
GGCCGCGCCTTGGCTTCGGGCAGGAAGCCGCGAACGGCTCGTATGACGTCGTCATTCTCCTTTTCATTCTCGGCTTCGTGGCGGAACAGCGTGGTGAATCCCAGCGCTCTCAGCCGCGTGGCGACCAGCTCATAAGTCTTGTCGGAAGCTATGAGCAAACGGCCGCGCAGCCGAACGGTGAACGGG
>DFBV01000060.1:1039-3044 GCA_002366755.1 Anaerolineales bacterium UBA3071 | reverse complement strand
GGTGGAAAGGAATCCGGGATCACAAACTGCGACATTGGCCGGTGCGACGCCGGCTCCTTCT
This sequence comes from Anaerolineales bacterium UBA3071, assembly GCA_002366755.1. Lineage (GTDB taxonomy): Bacteria > Chloroflexota > Anaerolineae > UBA3071 > UBA3071 > UBA3071. The sequence continues at coordinate 2,983 of DFBV01000060.1, read as the reverse complement.
CGTAGCCCCGTGACCGTACCACGTGTTCGAACGCAGTATCACAATCATTCACATATGCTTTGAGGTACCGTTTCCCCTGGTCAGTTGTGCCCGTGAGATGCTGCTCGGCATATGCGAGCATCTCTGGTTTCAGATGCACGTAGGCCGGGTGTATCTGAAAGAACGCTTCACCGAGGCGCAACTCGTATAGGGTCACGGCCACCATTGTCCCTACGTCTTCCCATATCCCGATCCGTGGCACGGCCTCCTCGTCAAACCATGGATGCGTGTACGCATACTCCCATATCGGCTGAAACCAGTTGCCATCCCGGTTGTTCGGCTGGTATAGACCGTGCAAGAAGTCGCTGATTGCCGGGAAATCTACTGGCCCGGAACAGGTGCGCATTTTGGCTGTCAGAGTGCTCTCTCCAGGATTTGTTTCTCTTCTTGCTGTTCGCTGTAGCCAGTTCCGCCCCGTTAGGACCGAACGCGACCGCAGCGAAGCGTTCGGTCCTAACGGCGAAGCTGAGCTGCCGCGCGGCTTTGCGTAACCAACCTCGATTGAAGATCAACTACAGAAACGAAACCAGCCTCGATTTCGGCGCGCGATAGCGCGGTCAGCTCCAGCGGATGTTAGGCGCAGTTCCGAATGTAAAAGAACCATTACTTTAGGCTTCGACCAATTTGAAAAGCCCGGTGCATTACCTCTGGCCTTTTGTCAACGGTGTCCTCTTCGGTAAGGCCTACTTTGGCAACGATTAGCCTCTCAACTACCGGGATTTCCAACACGTTCATTACCACGTTAATGGGTTCTATCGTTTCTTGGAATGAATCGGTACAGCCTTGCACAATAATGATGGCCTTCTTGCCACCAGGCACGCGGGATCGCTTGGTTACGTGCTTGTCTTCGTCCACTTCATAGATCAACTGACTGCTGCAGAACCGATCCAACCAGTTTTTCATGTAGCCTGTGACTGACCGGTTGGAGGAGGGTGTCGCAACAATCAGTACATCCGCCTCGAAAAGCTGCTTGAGATGCTCCATGAAGCCATCATCAATGGGGCAAACACCAGGCGTAGCTTCCCAACATTCTCCACACCAATTGCAATAATCCAGGTGGAGATCTACCAGATGAACCACTTCGCACTGGTGGTTGTTTTCACTGGCTCCTCGGAATATCTCGCTGATTAGCTTGTACGTATTCCCGTTTTTGTGAGGGCTGCCATTGATGCCCAATATCCTCACTTGGACCTCCTTCTGGGTGGGTGGTTCTCTGCGCCTAACACATACTTCTACAGAACTCTTCTGCATAAAACGCCCTCTTGCATGATAATGCAGAAACCCTCCGTATGAGCAGCCAAAATTCGCATAAACCAGAAAGGTTCCGTATAGCATCGCCCTGAGGGACTAAATGCGGAAGTCACCGATCCACTCGATCGTGGACAGAATTGTACCACGGCCCCGATCTTTGTGCAAACATATCTGAAGTTCCGCGAGGCTCCGGACACATTGTGATGACATGACGCCCGAAACGACTTCTCGACCAAGCCTGCACTGAGCTGTCCCGAAGTGTGAGCGATGCCACCCAGCTCAGGCACTACGCGCACTACATCAGACAAGCCAGAGTCTGTTGAATCATGCAAAGCCCCTTTCGCACAGCGACGAAAGGGGCTTTTGCACGACGGGGCTTCAACTCCCAGTCTCCAACCTCCAATATACCCAATACCCAATCTCTAGTCCCCAGCCACAACCAACTTCACAAACCTCCGCTTGCCCACCTGCAACACCCGCGTTTCACCCTCCACAGTCACTACGGCTCCGATGTCGCCCACTTTCTCCCCGTCCAGCCGTACGGCTCCTTGCTGGACCATCCGCCTGCCGTCGCTCTTGCTCCTCACCAGGCCGGCGGCCTGAAGCAGGTCCACGACGTTGATGGGCTCGGCCAGCGTGAACTCCGGCATATCC
>DFBV01000060.1:0-965 GCA_002366755.1 Anaerolineales bacterium UBA3071 | reverse complement strand
GGTCTGCCTCCACTCCGGCGATCTCCGCCGGCGTCCAGCGGGTGACCAGGTTCATGTAGTTGGACATGGCCTGGTCGGGGATGCTCATCACCTTGCCGTACATCTCCTGCGGCGGCTCGTCGATGCCGATGTAGTTGCCGGTAGACTTGCTCATGCGCAGGACGCCATCGGTGCCCACAAGGATAGGGAAGGTGAGGCAGATTTGGGGGCGCAGGCCGAAGGCTTCCATCAGCTTGCGCCCGGCCAGCAGGTTGAAGAGCTGATCCGTGCCGCCGATCTGCAAGTCAGTTTGCAAGGAGACAGCGTCGTAGCCTTGCATCAGGGCATATAGGAACTCGTGGACCCAGATGGGGTCTCCTTTGGCGTGGCGATGGGCGAACCTGTCTCGAGCCAGGAACTGCTGTACAGTGAAGTGCGAGGCCAGCTCGATCACGTCGGTGAAGGTGAGATCGGCCAGCCATTCGGAGTTGCGGCGGATGATGGTCTTCTGCGGATCGAGGATCTTGTACGCCTGGTCAACGTAGGTCTTTGCTTTGTCGGCCACTTCCTCCGGGGTCTGTTGTCTCCGCGCCGAATCCTTGTCGCTGGGATCGCCGATGAGCCCCGTGAAATCGCCGATGAGGAAGATGGCCTGGTGTCCCAGCTCCTGGAACTGGGCCAGCTTTCGCATAGTTACAGTATGTCCCAAATGCAAGTCTGGGGCCGAGGGGTCGTAGCCGCAGTAGACCCGCAGTGGCCGGCCGCTGCGTACGCTCTCCTCCAGCCGCTCCCGCAGTTCCAGTTCCATGTTGCGGCGGATCTGCTCGTCGCCGAAATCTACACCGCGCATGATGATGGCAAGTTGTTCGTCAACGGGTCTCATGTGAATACCTCCAAGTCAAGGACGATGGTTTGAGGGGGCTAAGGGGTCTGAGGGGAACCACTCAGTCCCCTCGGACGCCTCGGACCCCTTCCAGCAAAACGTT
>DFBV01000133.1:1470-6469 GCA_002366755.1 Anaerolineales bacterium UBA3071 | reverse complement strand
GGGCGAGGTGGTGTTGGAGATGCTCAGCCAGACCTTGAGCGTAGAAGAGATGCTGGCGATAGCGAGACAAATGACAAATGACCAATAGCCAAATTCCAATCCGAACAATCCTGGGAGCTGCAATTTGGCGTTTTATAACTTATGGGTTATAATATGACCCAGAAGCACTCACAGCAGTGGAGTGTTGAGTTCTACGCTGACGCAATGGGGCGCATCAAGGTACTGGAATTCATCAACTTCCTGCGCCCTACGTCAGGGCTATTGTTGGACACCGCAAGCTCTGGGAGTTGCGTGCCGGAAGCATCCGGTTGCTCTATTTCGCTCACACAGGAAGACGGTTTGTGATTCTTCATGCCTTTCGCAAAAAGGGGCAAAGACTCCACAGCGAGAGATTGCTGTTGCCGAGAGACGAAAGGCGGAGTTTCTGGAGAGGGTGGGTGACGAATGAGTACAAATGTGCGCTTTGAAGATTGGGCGGCTGAACAGATGAAGGACTCCGAGTTCCGGGAAGCTTACGAGGCACTGGAGCCAGCCTATCAGATTGCTCGTTTGCGTATCTTGCGCGGTCTAACCCAACAGCAGTTGGCCGAGAAAGTAGGCACTAAGCAGCCCAGTATCGCTCGGCTGGAGGGTGGTCGAAGTACACCCAGTTTGGATTTCCTGCGCCGGGTGGCTCAAGCTCTTGATGCCCGAGTAGAGGTTCGCGTCGTGCCCCGCGTGGCGGAGTGATGTCTCTGATCTTGACAACAATTCGGAGTGTAGATAGCTTGCTGGAGATGCTGAGCCATACGCTGAGTGGAGAAGAGATGCTCGTCATAGCGGAGACAATATCCCAGTATCCAATACCCAATACCCAATATCCAATATCCAATAGCCTAATCCCAAATGGAGTACTGATCTGATGGCGGTCTTGTCCTTTTGGTTCATCATCCAACTCTTCGCCCTGGCGGCGCTGCCGCTGGCCTGGCGGTTGTTCCGCGCCTTGCCGGAGCGGGGCTACGTCCTGGCCAAGCCGCTGGGGTTGCTGCTGGTTTCCTACGTCTTCTGGATGGGGGGCAGCGCCGGTTTCCTGCGCAACAGCGCGGGTGGCATTCTCTTCGCCTGGCTGCTGGTGGCCGCGCTTTCCGCTTGGCTGGGACGAGAGGGGCTGCGCCGGATCGAGGGCGATGGCTCGCTGCCCCTGCTGCGCTGGCTGCGGGAGAACTGGCGTCTTGTGCTGACCACGGAGTTGCTCTTCGCCCTGACTCTGATCTTGTGGGCCTTCGTGCGCTCCCACGATCCTGGCATCAACAGCACCGAGAAGCCGATGGAGTTCGCCTTCCTCAACGGCATCCTGCGCAGCGAGATCTTCCCTCCGCTGGACCCTTGGCTTTCGGGCTTTGCCATCAGCTACTACTACTTTGGCTACATGATGATGGCCGTGCTGACGCGGCTCTCGGGGGCGACGTCGGGCGTGGGGTATATTGCTGCCTCGGCGACATGGTTTGCGTTGACGATGACGACGGCCTTCGGCATAGCCTATGATCTGGTGGCTAAGGGAGGGGAGGCAAAAGAGGGAAAGAAGGGAAAGGAGGGGGAGGCTTCCCTTAGCTCCCTCTTGTTCGGCCTTTTGGGCTCGCTGTTTGTGGCCGTGCTGGGCAATCTTGAGGGGCTGTTTGAGCTTCTTCACGCCAAAGGTATCGGTGGCGAGGCTTTCTATCGCTGGCTGGACGTGAAGAACTTGGTCGGGGCACCGGCCAGCAACACCTGGTATCCAGGCGACAACTGGTGGTGGTGGCGCGCCTCGCGTGTCATCCACGACAAGACCCTTTCGGGGGCCAGCCAGGAGGTGATTGACGAATTTCCCTTCTTCAGCTTCCTGCTGGGGGACCTGCATCCGCACGTGCTGGCGCTGCCGTTTGTGCTGCTGGCCATTGGCCTGGCGCTTAACTTGGTACTGTCTCATAGGTTCCAGGTTCCAGGTTCCAGGTTTCAGGTTCGTGAGAGCGAATCCTCCCTCTCCAACCACCAATCTCTAATCTCCAGACTCCGATCTCTCATTCTCGATATCTGGGTCAGTTTGATTGGCACTATGCCGATGGGAAGAACGGGCCTGCTGCTGTACGGTCTCTGCCTGGGTGCTCTCGGATTCCTCAACACCTGGGACGTCCTCCCCTACCTCTTCCTGACCATGCTGGCCTACGGCGTGGCGCGGGCGTGGCAGCGCGGCAGGGTGGACAACCGCGTCCTGGGCGAAGCTGTTGGCGTGGGGGCGTTGCTGGGCGTGCTGGGCGTTGTGCTCTACCTTCCCTTCTATCTCTCCTTCTCCTCGCAGGCAGGGCAGGGGGGGCTGGTGTGGCCCAATCTCTACAATCCGACCCGCCTGGTGCAGTTCTTTCTGATGTTTGGGCCCTTCCTGGTTGCAGTCATGTTCCTGCTGGGGCTGGCAACAGCGCGTCTGGGGGCCAAGCGAGTGCTGCGCGACGGATTGAACTGGCTGCCTTGGACGGTGCTGCTGCCAGCGTTGCTGTTGGTGCTGACGGTCTTCCTGGCGCGAGTGTCGCCGCAGGGCCGCGCCTTCGTCGAGCGGTTGCTGTCCATGCCGGCGGTGCAGGCGGACGTGGGCGGGAGCGGTTTGCAGGAGATACTGCGGCAGATCGGCCTCCGTCGCCTGACGACGCCCGGCACCTATCTCCTGTTGGCCGCCTTGCTGGCCTGGGTGGTCGGCCTGTTGTCGGCAGGGGCGTTCGGCCGAACGCCCCTACCCGGACGGCAGATTGAGGCGAAGGACGCTGCGGTGTGGCTATCGCCACCGCTCACTTTCGTTCTGCTGATGCTGATCACGGCTTTGCTGCTGACTTTCGGCGTGGAGTTTGCCTTTCTCAAGGACACCTTCAGCACGCGCATGAACACGGTGTTCAAGTTCTACTACCAAGCGTGGCTGCTGCTGGCCCTGGCCTCAGCCTATGGGGTGAGCGTGCTTTGCCGCAGCCGCGGCGTGGGGCGCACCATCGGACTGATGCTGGTTAGCCTGCTGGTGCTGGCGGGGATGGTCTATCCGGTGATGGCCGCCTACAGCAAGTCGAACCGCTTCGCCGGGCCGCGCACGCTCGATGGTTTCGCCTACGTCGAGCAGTACGCACCGGACGAAGCGGCAGCCATCGCCTGGTTGCAGGCGATGGAGCTTACGGGAGCGCCGGTGGTGCTGGAAGCGCCGGGTGGCTCCTTCCGCGCCGAGCAGTCGCGGGTGTCATCGGCGACGGGGCTGCCTACCCTGTTGGGTTGGGGCGGTCACGAACTGCAGTGGCGTGGCTCCTACGACGAGCCAGGGCGGAGGGAACCGGTCATCGAGAACATCTATCGCAGCGCGCCTCCGGCTGAGATCCCGACGCTGCTTGAGGAGTGGAACATCAAGTACGTCTTTGTCGGCCCCGCGGAGGTCGCCAAGTACAACCTCACGCCGCAGATGCTGACCCGCTTTGATCGCACCATGGACAAGGTGTTCGAGCAGGGCAATGTGCGCATCTACCGGCGGAGGTAGGGATTCGCGCATCGCGCATCGCGCATCGCGTATAGCGTATAGCGTATCGCGTATCGTCTATCGCGTATCGCATAGCGATCAGCGATCAGCGATTGGCGATCAGCGATCAGCTATTAGCGATCAGCGATCAGGGGGGATACAAGTGGCAGTTTCGTCAACGAGCAAGGAACTTCGAGCCTCTGGCTGGCTGACGCTGGAGCGGGCGGTGTACCTAAGCCTCGCTCTGGTGGCGGCCTGGCTGCGCTTCCTGCACCTGGGGATGCGTCCCTTGGGGCCGGAAGAGGCAGCGCAGGCTTGGGCAGCCTGGCGGCTGACGCAGGGGCAGGCGGTCATCGGCAGCGGACATAGCCCACTATTGCTAAGCCTGCAGTATGTGACGTTCCTGATCACCGGCGCGGGCGATGCGCTGGCTCGGTTCTGGCCAGCGCTGGTGGGTAGCGGCATGGTGCTGCTGCCCTACGGACTGCGGCACCGCCTGGGCCGGCTGGGCGCGCTGGCCGCTGCCTTCGTGCTGGCCCTCTCGCCGACGATGGTCTTCTTCTCTCGGCATAGCAGCGGCCATATCCTCGTCGCCGCTGGGGCTCTGGCGCTGCTGGTGGCTCTGGTGCGCTGGCTCGATGGCGGTGCGCGCTGGCTGGTCGTCGTCGGAGCGGCTGCAGGAGCGATGCTCATTTCGGGGCCGGGGGCGTGGCTGATCGTATGGGTGTTCGCAGGGCTGGGGTTGTGGCTTGGGCGAGGACCCAGAAGCGGGAGACTAGACACCCAAGATGCGCTGTTGGCGTTCGGGTTGACTGTCGGTTTGGGATCAACGGCGGCGCTGTTGCATTGGCGGGGGCTGGGCCTGGCTGCCGATTTGCTTCCTGCCTGGCTGGGCAGCTTCGTGCCGCAGGCTGGGGGATATCCCTGGTATTGGCCTGCGGTGCGACTGCTTCTGGACGAGCCTCTGGCGCTGTTTGCCGGCCTTGCGGGTATCATCTGGGGGCTGCGGCGACATCCGCGGTTTTCTGTTTATCCGCGGCTGCTGACGATGGGCCTAGCGGTGTGGGCGGGGGCGGCGCTGCTGGTCACGACGGTAGCTGGCGGGCGGTATCCGGGCGATCTGTTGCTGGTCGTGCTGCCGCTGACGCTGCTGGCCGGACAGGCCATCGCCGCCTTCCTAGACTGGCTGGCCGGAGGCTTCACCCTTGACCGAGAGGACGACGTCGTCTGGCGGCAGCGGAGACTGGAAATCGGATTGCTGCTAGGGGTCATACTGGTGCTGCTGGTGACGCTGGCCATTTGGCTGGCAGCATACAGCCGGGCGTACACAGGGGAGTACCTGTGGGTGGCGCTAGCGCCCGTGGGATTGCTGCTGGTGATCGTCGTCCTCAGTAGCTTCTGGGGCGGGTGGGCGGTGACGGGGCGGGCAGTAGGGGCGGCGGCGCTGCTGGTGCTCGTCCTGTTCAGCGTCAGCCTGGCCTGGGGACTGAATCTCGATTT
>DFBV01000133.1:0-1434 GCA_002366755.1 Anaerolineales bacterium UBA3071 | reverse complement strand
TGGAGGTGGACGTGGTGACAGAGGGGGAGCAGGATCGCCTGACTGCGCTGCTGGGCTGGGCGCTGCGAGACTTCGTGCAGTTGCGGTGGGTTGAGGACGGCGTGCCCGTTGATTCGGCCTCCGCGGTCGTGGCGACGGAATCGCTGGAACTTCCGCTGGGCGAGAGCTATGCGGGGCAGGATTTCCCGCTGATAGCCAAATGGACGCCGCAGGGACTGAACGGCAAACCCCTGTGGCGCTGGCTGCTGTATCGGGAGGCTACCGCTGCGCCGCCGATGGAGAGTGTGGTGTTGTGGGTCAAGACAAGGGGGTATTAGGCGTATGGAGAAGACGACAATCGAACGACGAAGCATCCTTGATGCTCCTTTTGAGTTGCTGATCAAATGGGATTTGGAGAAAGCGGCCTATGTGGCGCTGATTCTCATCGCCGCCATTGCCCGCTTCTGGGACGTGGGGGAGCGGGCGCTGAGCCACGACGACAGCCTGCACGCGCTGTACTCCTGGAAGCTGTACGATGGCCAGGGGTATCAGCACGATCCGATGATGCACGGTCCCTTCCTCTACCACATCGGCGCTTTGATGTACTTCCTGTTTGGGGCCAGCGACGCCACATCCCGCTTTTCGGTGGCGTTGTTCGGTGTCATCATTGTGGGCATGTGCTACGCGCTGCGGCGCTGGATCGGCAAGGCGGGCGCGCTGAGCGCGGCCCTGATGCTCGCCATCTCGCCGGTGATGCTGCACTACTCCCGCCACCTTCGGCATGACGTGCTGATCGCTGTCTGGGAGCTGCTGCTGATCATCGCTTGTTTCCGTTACCTGGAAGACCGCCACCCTCGCTGGCTGTACATCGCGGCGGGAGCGCTCTCCCTGAGCTTCGCGACCAAAGAAGTGTCGTTCATCTACGGGGCCATCATCGGTAGCTTCTTCGCCGTGGTGACGCTGTGGCAATGGCTCGTGCAGAAGCGGAAGCTGCACGATTTGCCCGCCTTCGACCTGACGGTATTACTACTCACGCTTGCTATACCTCTGGCGTCGCCTTTCGTCATCAAGGCCTTCGGCTGGGATCCGCTGGACTACAGCTCGGCTGNNGGCGTGGTCTGGCTTGTCATCCAGTTGATGGCTATCGCCATCGGCGTGTGGCTTGTGGGCCGCCGCTGGGCCATCTCGGCCGGTGTGTTTTACGCCATCTTCATCCTGCTGTTCACTACCTTCTTCACTAATGGCAAGGGCTTCGCCACAGGGATGGTTGGTAGCCTGGGCTACTGGATACAGCAGCAGGGGGTCGGTCGGGCGGGCCAGCCATGGTTCTACTACTTCCTCATCGTCGGCCTGTACGAGTTCCTGCCTTGCTTCCTCAGCATAGTTGGGGTGGTGTATTATGCCGTTGGTAGGTTGGGGAAACGCCGGGATGATATGGAAGGGAAGGCAAAGAGG
>DFBV01000093.1:522-3345 GCA_002366755.1 Anaerolineales bacterium UBA3071 | reverse complement strand
GGAGTGGCCATGCTGGTACCTGAAGCTTGGGTGTAGTGCTCACTAACCGGAGTGCCCATGCGCGTGCCCGCAGCGCGGCAGGCCACGATGTCCACCCCGGGGAACACCACATCCGGCTTGGTGCGCCCATCCTTCGTTGGCCCTCGTGAGGAAAAGCTGGCAATCCGGTCAACGTCCGTGGCAGCGCCGATGGTAATGACCTGGCGGGCGCTGGCGGGCGAGCCTACCGTACCTTGACCAGGCCCTGCATTCCCTGCCGCCACGCAGACCACGATACCCTCTGCCATCGCTGCGTCGCACAACTCAGAGAGGGGATCGGTGCCGTCGCTCTTCTCGTCGCTGCCCAGAGAGAGGTTGATGACCTGCACATGCTGGTCAACGGCCCATTCCACGCCAGCCATGACGTCGCTCATCATCCCGGAGCCGTCGTCCCGCAGCACCTTGGCGGCGTAGATGAGCGCCTCGGGGGCCATGCCCACGTAGCGGCCCTGGCTGGCCGTGCCGTCGCCGGCGATGGTGCCTGCCACGTGCGTGCCGTGCCCGTGGCCGTCGGCACCGCTCGCTCCGGGGAAGCTGACCGTTGCCACCACTCGGCCGGCGAGGTCGGGATGGTCGGCATCAATCCCCGTGTCCACCACCGCCACGCGTATCCCTGCACCCTTGCCACTTTCAGCCCACACCTCGGGCACCCGGATGTGGGGCACGGACAGGTCCAGCATCGTGTGCATCAGCAGATCGGGCCACACAGCGATGACGTGGGGATCTTCGTTCAGCCGACCCAGTCCGGCCGCCGTTACTTGCATGGCCACAGCAGACACCCGGCGGTAGAGGTAGCGATCCGCCGCGCCCCAGGTTCGCCTCCGCCGTTCACGTACTTGCACTTTGGCGTACTTGACGATCACCGGTATCGGCTGTCCGGGCCCTCTGCGAGCCAGGTACTCCAGCACACGCGGGTGAACTTTGTCTGCCATCTCGTCAGCTCCTTGTACTGCGTATCTACCAGTGGCGGGAAGTTGCACTCCGAGCCCTTGCTTGGGAGTACAACTCCCTCGCATCAGGTTCACGCCTCACGTTCCACACTTCACGTNNCGTATCACGTTTCACGTTTCACGTTCCACGTTTCACGCATCGCGTGCACTTCCCGATCGAGTGAAATCGACCTCACCCAGGGCCGGTCGGCCAGAGCCAACACGTCGGTGACCTTGCCCTCCACTGCCAAGCCAGGCACCAGACGGAAGACCCGCTGCACGGTGAGGCCGGTGGCTTCCACCTCGGCGCGGTGCGCCTCCGCTGCCTCCGCCGTGCGTACGATGGCAGCGACGGTGGCCTGCGGATCGGCCTGCCGAAGGGCAATCAGCGTCTGGTCAACCTTGTGTTTCATGATCTCAGGGGGCATGAGTATCCAAAGCTTGAGATTCCTGTGCAGTCAGAAGAGCACGACGAAGGACGAAGGACGGAAGACGGGGGCGGTGCTCGACCCGATAGTGCCCGCGCCCACCACCAGCACGTCGGCGTCCATGGGCTTCGTCATGTCACACACCATTATAGCATACCTACCCTTGCTGAGCAAACATAGCTCACGGAAGCACCTTTGTGCTTTCTTGCCGTTTCTGCTATAATACTGCGACGACATAGCTATCCTCGCCGATCCCGCTTCTGCTCTCTCTGCCCCGGTTGCATCCGGGCTATGGCTCCTCGCTAGGAGTGGAGTCGATGAACGTGCTTCTCATTGAGCCGCCGAAGAAGGTCTGGGACCTGATGGGCGATTGCGTCTCCCCACCTCTGGGGCTGGCGCAGCTCGCTGGCGTCTTGGAGGGTGAACCCCAACGTCGTCACCGTGCTGGGCGGGCCGCATGTCACCTTTCTAGCCGAGGAGACGCTGCGGCAGCAGCCTGCGGTGGACATGGTCGTGCGGGGAGAAGGCAACCTCACCCTGCGGCAAGATACTCTTGTTTGGTTCCGCCTTGCCCGCGTCAGGGCCTATCCGAGGAGTTTGTGGAAACAGATTCTGGCCGCCGACATTGAAAGGGGGTGGTGCAAGCAGACAATCAGCGGGACAGACATCGCGACATTGGGAATACATCCATGACTCTACTGAAAAAAGGTCTTCCGTACCCAGATGGTGGGACGCACGTGCCCTTTCATGCTCACTTTTCATCGCACGTTCCCCCAATTTGGGTTGTTTTTGGCCTCAAAGTGGGACGTTGGCCCCGTCGGCCTGATCATTTTGGAGTTTTTTCAGGGGAGTCATCCATCATTCCAAAGCACGAAAGGAGAGACAAGATGAGTTCAAACGAGAAAGACGAAAAGGAAGAAAAGGGAGGCGAGAAGGGCGAAAGTTTCGAGGAAAAGTGGGTGAGAGACCCCTTGGGGACGGCCATGGGGGCGCTGGTCATCATCTGGCTCGGCGTGACCATGCTCCTTGCCAACCTGGACCTGGCCTTCATCGGATGGGGGGATTGGTGGGCCTGGTTCCTGCTGGGCCTTGGGGCCATCTTCATCCTGGAGGCCATCGTGCGCCTGGTTGTGCCTGACTACCGGCGCCCCGTAGGCGGCAAGATCATCGCCGGCGTCGTTCTACTGATCATTGGGGCCAGCGGATCTTTCTTGCCCTTTGACTTCGACCAACTGTGGCCGCTCATCCCCATCGCTGTCGGCCTGGCCATCCTTTTCGGCGGCCTCTTCAAATGGAAGCGGCCATGAGCTACCCTGTTATGTATGTTAGGAAGGTCTATGGCTTGTGACGAGCAGAGGCGCTCCCACGCCGCCATCTGAGACAAGGAGAGGGGGTGAGAGGGAGAGAGGGAGACAAGGAGCAAGGGG
>DFBV01000093.1:0-432 GCA_002366755.1 Anaerolineales bacterium UBA3071 | reverse complement strand
GTCCCACAGGTAGCGCAGGCGGGCGAAGGGGCGCTCGCGGCCGATGTAACGGAAGTAGCCATCGCCGAAGGCCAGGATGAGATCGCCAATGCGATAGCGCGGCAGCACGCTCGTGGAGACGATCAGGCTGCCTGGTTTGCCGCGCCGCATTCGGCCAACATGTCGCGCCACGATTGCACTTGCGATTGGATCACTTCACGCATATCGGGCATGGAACCACCTCCTCGTGTACCAAGTATGACATACCTACCTTTGCGGAACAAGCCTGGCGCAGGGCAAACTTCTTTGTGCCTTCCACCGTTTTCTGGTACAATGTACTCGCCTGAGATTATGATATAAGCTCCAAGGCCCGTCCTCGGGCCGCCAAAACCGCGCCCGAGACGGGCGCTAGAGCCTTATATCAAAACTTCAGTACTCGCTATGATCGCTACT
>DFBV01000027.1:383-3173 GCA_002366755.1 Anaerolineales bacterium UBA3071 | reverse complement strand
AGCAAGAAGAATCCATCAAGAAACTTACAAAGGAAAAAGTTAAAGGCATTATAAATAAAAAGAAGTAGGTAGTGAAAAATTAGATAAAATAAAAGTGCTGGCTGTCGAGGCGCCAAGGTTTGGAAAAGGAAGCGGGGCTAAGGAGGATTCCTCTCCAGCCGCAGAACACAAATAGCTCAACCTCCCAGACTACTCGAGCAGGTGCGTTACATCATCCGCATGAAACACATGAGCCGACGCACAGAAGAGGCCTATGTCAGCTACATCAGACAATTCATCCTCTTCCACAACAAGCGCCATCCGAAAGACATGGGCGTTCCCGAGATTCGGGCTTATCTATCTCACCTGGCTGTCGAGCGCAACGTACCTGCTTCCACTCGCAACGTTGCCCTCTCCGCGCAGTGGTATCGTCCGCCGCCATCACATCCTCGAAGACAACATCCAGCGGGCCGTGAAGAGAGCCAGAAGCTCAGCGAAGATCGCAACACGCGGGAGTTGTCATGCCTTCCGCCACAGCTTTGCCACCCACTTGCTAGAAGATGGGTACGATATCAGAACCGTCCAAGGACTGCTCGGCCACAAGAATGTCAAAACGACGCGAATCTATACTCACGTCCTCAACCGCGTCGGCCTGGCCGTGCGCAGCCCACTGGATCAGCAACTGGAGCCCGGCGGCTAAGCGAAGATCAGTCGCAACCGTTCGATCCGCCGCGGGCGGCGATCCAGCTCCAGCGCGGCCAGCAGTTCGTCCGGCCGGCCCGTGGCCCCGCTCTCCACTCGCAGCCGCATCCAGAGCCGGTGCCAACCGCGGCCCTCTTCCTGCCCCTCGTAGCGCAGTTCCTCGATCAGCGGACGCAGGTCGTACTCGCGCATCCGTCCCTTGCGCCGCCGCTGCCGCTTGACCTCTGGAGCGGCCAGCAGCGCGGCCACGCGGGCAGCCATCTCCTCAGGCGGCTCCTCGGCCTCCACAGCGACCGCATACTCTGCGCCTCGCACTTGCGATGGCAGCGAAGGCAGCCCCATCTCCACCTCTTGCACGTCCAGGAGCTCCAGGCCGGCAGGAAGCTGCGCTCGCACCCGATCGGCGAACTCGGCCGGTTCCACACGTTCCTTCAGCCACAGAGCCATCACCTCCCGCTGTCCGCTGAAGCCCACGGCCAGCGGGGCGGCGAACTGTATCCGCGGCTGGGGATGGAAGCCACGCGTGTAGGCAATGGGCAGCCTGGCTCGCCGCAGCGCCCGCTCCCACAGCCGCATCAGGTCGAGGTGGGAGATGTACTTCACTGTTTCGCCTTGGCTAAAGGTCAGGCGTAAGCGCTGGCATGGCGACGGAGGGGGGAGGGGGAGAGGGGGGGACAAGGAGAGGGGGTGACCAGGTGTCCCCTCTTCCCCCTCTCCTTGTCTCCGTGTCTCCGTGTCTCCTTGTCTCCCCCGCTGATCACTGGCCGGCCCTGGGCAACCCCAAACCGCACCCTGTCGCTGCGAGCCGAACTGCCGCAGGATGCCGCAGGCATGGCACTGCTCCCGGCAATCCACCGTGGTTTCACCATGCAGGGCTCGCCGGTATTCCTCAATCAGGAATTCCTTGCGCACGCCAGTACTGATATGATCCCACGGCAACCGCTCCTCTACTGGGCGAGGGCGACGAGCGTACCACTCGGGATCCAGCCCCGCTTCGGCGAATGCCTGGGCCCAGGCGTCGAAGGAGAACTGGTCCTGCCAGGCGTCGAACCTGGCCCCCACTTCCCAGGCACGCTGCACCACATCTGCCAGGCGGCGGTCGCCGCGGGAGAGCGCCGCTTCGAGAAGCGTCTCCCGCGGATCGTTCCAACTCAGCTCCAACCCGCGTCCCCGCAGGCCACGACGCAGCCGCTCGATCTGCGCCCGGATGTCCACCTCATCGGCCAGGGGCAGCCACTGGAAAGGTGTGTGCGGCTTGGGCACCAAGGTGGAGACGCTCACCCGCACTTTGACTCTGCCGCCCACATGATGTCGCCCGATCTCGCGCACCTTGCGCGCCAGCCCGACGATACCGTCCACATCCTCCTCGGTCTGCGTGGGATGGCCGATCATGAAGTAGAGCTTGATCGTCGTCCAGCCGCGGGCGAAGACCTCCTCGGCCACGCGCAGCACGGACTCTGTGGCGATGGGCTTGTTGATCACCTGGCGCAGACGATCGGTTGCCGCCTCGGGGGCGAAGGTGAAGCCGCCGCGCCGCCGGCCGCGAGCCAGTTTCTCCAGCAAATCCACGGAGAAGGACTCGATGCGCAGGCTGGGCAGGCCGATGCTCAGCCCCTCCCCGCCGCGAGCGGCCATCACGCCCTCGACCAGATCGCCGATGCGGCTGTAGTCGCTGGCGCTGAGCGAGAGGAAAGCGACCTCCGCGAAGCCGGTCTGCTCGACGAGCTCGTCCACACCATCCAGTACCTCGGTCAGAGGCCGCTCGCGGACAGGGCGATAGACCATGCCCGCCAAACAGAAGCGGCAGCCGCGCGTGCAGCCGCGCTGGATCTCCAGGCCGGCGCGGTTGTGCACGATGTCCAGGTAAGGGACGATGGGCCGCGTCAGCGGCGGCGGCAACCGGGGCACGAAACGCTTGACCACGGGGAAGAGCGGCCCAGGCTGTGTCGGCTGCACCTCAGCCAGTGTGCCGTCATCGTTGTAACTCACGTCGAAGAGCGAGGGGACGTAGACGCCAGGGATGCGGGCCAGCTCTCGAAGCAGCGCGGCGCGGGAACAGCCAGGCGACGAGGGATGGGGACTGAGGGTTCCCTCTACTACCCCATCACC
>DFBV01000027.1:0-230 GCA_002366755.1 Anaerolineales bacterium UBA3071 | reverse complement strand
AATGGACGCCAGGTCGAGCATGTTCAGTGCATTGGTGTACAGTTGCTCGTAGGGCAGACTGAAGCCGATGATGTCGAAACCGCGCAGAGGGCGGCGGCTTTCCAGGCTGAAGAGGGGGACGCCCTCCCGGCGCATGGCGGCCTCCATGTCCGTCCAGGGGGCGTAAACCCGTTCGGCCAGCACATCGGGCTGGCGATTGAGGATGTCGTAGAGGATAGCCAGCCCCAGGT
>DFBV01000169.1:3954-4690 GCA_002366755.1 Anaerolineales bacterium UBA3071 | reverse complement strand
CCTGCCTCATCTGCCTGAGCGCTCTGAGTTGCCAAAGCGGTCGAGCCACTCGTGAAGATCATTAGCCCTGCCAGCAAAAGACCAACCCCTTTTTCCTTCATTGGTTAGTTCCTCCTCGTGTATATTAGACTTTATAGGAGTTTAATTTGCCTGACATAACGCGGGCAATTTCGAGCAATTTACACGTCATTCTGAGCGCTTTCGAGGTCAAAAAACAGGCAAACTCACCCGCAAATCTGCCAACACGACGTCAAAGGATTAAATCCCTATAATGTTTATTATACCCCATCTCCCGCCAATTTGCTGGACGCTTGCCTTGCACTCTCCCTGCGCTTTCCCTACGTTCGCTTAGCGCGTGACGGTCCGCCTGGCCTCCGTGTCCCTACCTGGGCCAATGCGGCTGAACGCCATCTACCGCTCGGGCCAGCCACTGGGATAGCGTTCCAGTGTCTGTAGGCCGCGGCGTATGCCACTACCAACGTCTCTGGCTTTCATCTCGCTCTCATCCCTCCTCCTGCACTTCAGCAACTTACTCGATCACCACCAGCACCTGCCCCAACTCCACGTCGTCGCCTGGGGCCACGGCGACCTGCTTCACCATCCCGCTGCGGTCGGCGCGCAGCTCGTTCTCCATCTTCATGGCCTCCAGGATCACCACCACGCCCCCCTCTTGAACTTCGTCCTCTTCGGCCACTAACAGGCGGATCACCTTGCCCGGCATGATGGCCTTGATCAC
>DFBV01000169.1:2500-3804 GCA_002366755.1 Anaerolineales bacterium UBA3071 | reverse complement strand
GTGTTGCCCTGCATCTCGATGCTGTATTCGGTATCATCCAGCGTGACGGTGAATTCCCTATCCATTCTCGTGCTCTTTCGTGCTTTCGCGCTCTCGTGTTTCGTGCCCTTCGTGTTCTTCTTTCGCTACCTTCGTGTTCATCGCATCCCTCCAGCGCCGTCAATCAGGCCCTGCCAGCGCGCCGCCCGCGGCCGCCAGCTCATCTTCCAGGGGGAGATGGACAGCTCTGGCCATGCCTCCGCTGTGACGGCAGGCCGCCGCTCCATCTGGTGGGCTGCCAAAGCAGCGATAGCGGCGACGATGGCTTCTTTCCCGCTAGTCCCACGCGCTCGTCGCTCCAAGAAGGGCCGCGCCGTCTGGGGGAAGAGCGCATAGGAGATGACGTCCTCCTCGCTGCGGGCCAGGTCGCCGATCTCCTGCTTGGCCTTCTCCATCCCCGGCGGGATCAGGTCGGCGGGGCGGCAGTCAATGGGCTGCTCGTCGCCAATGACCAGTTGCTGCACCTCCGGATCAATCGGCGCCGGCGGGCGGCCATAGTAGCCGCGGACGAAGTTCTTCACCTCCTCGGGAATCATCTTATAGCGCTCGCCCAGCAGCACGTTCAGCGTGGCCTGGGTGCCCACGATCTGGCTGGAGGGGGTGACCAGCGGCGGAAAGCCCAGCTCCTCGCGCACCCGCGGCACCTCGGCCAGCACCTCTTCGTAGCGCTCCTCCGCGCCCTGCTCCCGCAGTTGCGACATCAAATTGGAGAGCATGCCGCCCGGAATCTGGTACTGCAAGACCCGCACGTCCACCCCCGTCATGCCGCTCTCGAACTTGGCATACTTCTTGCGCACCTCGGCGAAGTAGCCGCTGATCTCGGCCAGCAGGTCGAGGTCGAGCCCTGTGTCCCTCTCCGTGCCCTGCAGGATGCTGACGATGGTCTCGGTGGGCGGCTGTGAAGTGATGAGAGCCAGAGCGGAGATAGCCGTGTCCACGATGTCCACGCCCGCTTCCACCGCCTTGAGCACGGCCGCCGTGGCCATGCCGCTGGTGTAGTGGGTATGAAGCTGGATCGGCAGATCTATCTCTGCCTTGAGCTGGCCCACAAGTTCGTAAGCTACATACGGCGAGATCATCCCGGCCATGTCCTTGATGCAGATGGTGTCGGCGCCCATGTCTTGCAGTTGCCTGGCCATAACCACGTAGCTTTCGATGTTGTGCACAGGGCTGATGGTGTAGCAGATACTGGCCTGGACGTGCGCGCCCTCCCGCTTGACCACTTCCATGGCCTTGCGCATGTTGCGCACGTCGTTGACGGCGTC
>DFBV01000169.1:2267-2392 GCA_002366755.1 Anaerolineales bacterium UBA3071 | reverse complement strand
CTCGTTGAGGAAGCGCATGGCGGAATCAAAGGTGGCCCCGCCCCACATCTCCACTGACCAGTAGCCCACCTGGTCGAGCTTCTCGGCGATAGGCAGCATGTCATCGGTGCGCATGCGCGTGGCCA
>DFBV01000169.1:963-2164 GCA_002366755.1 Anaerolineales bacterium UBA3071 | reverse complement strand
CGTGATGCGTGGTGGCTGCTTATTCTTCCTCGCCAGGGATCACCAGACGTTTCTGCACGAAATCCAGCACTTGCTGAGCCAGATTCAAGGCTCGCTCGCTGTCAGTGGCATTGTAGGCTTCGAAGGGCAGGCCGCCAGGCAATCCGTTGGGATAACGAGTCGGGATGTAGTACTGATCGAGTGGAGCCACTTCCCGTCCCAGGGTTGCGAATGCTTCATCTACCGCACTGGCATCGGTGCACAGCTCCCGCACCGAGTGCCCCCAAACCATTTCTGCCCCTTGCGCGTAGAGGTAACCCTTCAGCGCTTTCTCGGCCGCCTGCTGAGCCAGGAAGCAGGTCAAGTTATGGCGTTGGCCAGCGAAGGCATACCGTGCATCGTCCAGGTCCCGCATAGCCTGCTGAAGCCAACGTTGTCCCTCTTGCTCAGGTATCGGTCGCATGTAACTCCCTCCCTTCTTGCACCGCTCGCCTTATCAGCGGATTGGTATGCTGCATCTGTTCGAACTCCTCCGGCGTGTAGACTAGCAGATCCAACGCCAGTGGGCAATCCAACAGGCGGTACATCTCGTCCAACCGATCAAGAAACCGCTGCTGGGTCTCCAACACGACAATGAGGTCAATGTCCCCTGGCCACACGGCCTCTTCTCGGGCCAGCGAACCGAAGAGGATCACCCGCTGGGCACCGCGAGCCTTCAGCATAGGCACCATTCGAGCGAGCTCTTGTTCCAATCGCAGCCGCCGTTGTTCCGCGTCTCCCCTTCGTACCAGCATTTTCTCCACCTATGGAACTGATTGAACCGTGGGAAGCCCCTACGGGCAGGCGCAAGACCCGCCCCTACTCAGCGAACAAATGGGCGGCCTTGAACATCAGCACCAGCGCGCCTTCGTCCGAGCGGGAGCGGTGCACCTCGTGCGCCTTGACCACCAGGGTATCTCCCTCCCCCAAGCGCACGCTGGGGTCATCGGCGTAGTCAATGGTCACCTCGCCTTCCAGAACGACGTACATCTCGTCCTTGCCATGGTCGTGGAACTTGTAGCTCCCCTGGAAGCGGCTGAGGTAGGCGCAATAGTCGTCCACCTGACCCACCACGGTGTGCATGAAAGGCTTGGTCAGCTTCGCCGCCGCTTCGGCGATGGGCACTTTCTTCTCAGACATCGTCGTCTCCTTCATCCTCCAAAGCCCTGTGGGCTGTGACTTG
>DFBV01000169.1:0-876 GCA_002366755.1 Anaerolineales bacterium UBA3071 | reverse complement strand
CTCTGTAGATGTCCTTGCGGTGCAGGATGCGTCGGAATTCAATCACCTTGTTGTCAAAATCCAGGCGCAGTCCGATGCGATAGCGCCCTAATCGCAACTTGAACTACTCGTGATGGCCCACCAACTTCTGGACTTTGCCGCCAAGGAATGGATCGTGGCCAATGGCTACACCGAAAGCAATGGCCTCAACACGCTCGCGCTCGCTCTTGGGTAAGGCCGCCAAATCCTTGAGGAATGGCCGTGTGAGGCGTACTTGCCACATCAACTCGTCTCCGCCAGATATTCCTGGTATAGCTCGCGAGCCTCGTCTACAGTTAAGAGCTCTTCGTCGTCGGTCTCTGCAATCTTCCGAGCAAAGATATCATCTTCTATGAACTCCAACAGGCTCTCAGGCGCAGTGCTGAGCAGATCAGCCAGCACAAAAACGGATAGCCGCCAGCGACCATTGAGACGGATGCCCTGGATTTCCTGCCGTTGCACCATGTCCAGTAAGTCATCCTCATTAGCACCAAGAATCGTGGCCGCAGTGGACAAATCAACAGTCAGCGTGATCATGTTCTAATTCCTCCTCCAACGATCATCTTGGATTTGGGTCATCTGTCATTGGTCATTACAACGGAATATTGCCATGCTTCTTCGGCGGATTGGTATCTCGCTTGTTCCGCAGCATCTGCAGCGCCTCGATGAGCCGAGGGCGGGTCTCGCGCGGCTCGATGACGTCGTCAATGTAGCCGCGAGCGGCGGCGACGTAGGGATTGGCAAACTGCTCGCGATACTCGGCCACTAGCCGCGCTCGCTCTGCCTCCGGATCTTCCGCCTCGGCGATTCGCTTGCGGAAGACGATGTTTACCGCGCCGTCCGGCCCCATGACGGCGA
>DFBV01000103.1:222-3306 GCA_002366755.1 Anaerolineales bacterium UBA3071 | reverse complement strand
GCGACATTGAACGTGTTGAGGTAGAAGACGTCTCTCAGGTAAGACCCTCCGCTGGCACCAAGGCCAACGTAGAGAGGTACTGTCACCGAGCAGTACTTTGGAACTCCCGGTTTGGTGAAGGCCCAAACGGAGGTTCTCTCAAAGCCTGCGTCGTAGAAGATCCTCTCTAGGATGCCAAGCATCTTCCTTCGCTTGAAGACGCTGAAGATGTAAAGATTGCTATGCCTGGCAGTCCGTCCCATTTTGGTGTAGGGAAACCTGAAAAGGGGGTAGGCCGCAACCTGATCAACGCTCATGTTGACCAGTGTGTGGCCAGCCTCTTCGACCTCGCTGTAGGTTTGGTCAGGCAGGGCGAAGATGAAATCGGCATTGACGCACTTAAATCCGCTGCTCACAGCTCGATCAACGGCTGTCATCACCTGCTTGACTGAATATGGCCTTTGCAGGGCCTTTAGGTGGTGGTCTTGAAGAGCCTCCACACCGATACTCAGATGCCTTACTCCGAGGGAGTGGATGGCGTCAAGATTTTCTGAGGTCAAGTCGTTTGGATGGCTTTCCATGTGTATGTCGCATTGCATATTGAGGGATCCAAAGATATGCCGGAGAATCCTGTCGAGCCCACTGCGTAGCATTGTTGTAGGTGTTCCGCCGCCAATGTAGAAGGAGGTCACTGGTCTATTGCCAATTAACTCACAGTATATGTCAACCTCTTTTCTCACAGCATCCGCGTATCTTTGTGCCACCTCAGGATGATAGATCTCCTTGTTGTAAGGGCAGTACGGGCAGATCTGGCGACAGAAGGGGATGTGCAGATAGAGACCGACTTCAGCTACGTCCTCAAACCGGCTCTCGAGCAGGGGAGTTCTGCTTTCAAGTACAGTACTGCCCCCCTTGGTGAACAACCTCCTAAGTTGGGTTCTCAGGAAACGTTCAAGCCACATCTGGTGAATCCTCCGGTACCGACGGTGGTCACTACTCCCTGTCATTCATCCTTCCGATAATCGAGTCCCTCGCCAGCAGAGTAGGAACAGGATGCCCGCGGCCAGTGGCGGGAAGGCCAGGGACAGGGACATCGGCGTGAAGGTCGAGGTACTGAACGTTCTCCGGCTGAAGTTGCGCATGACGAAGGCTGTGGCCAGCAACCTTTCCAGGGTCAGCAGAGCGGTGCCGATGCCCAGCCAGCGCCAGGCCAGCAGCGTGCTCACGATGAAAAGACCTGCCGGCACCAGAGTGTGCATCAGCCAGTTCATCGGACCGAACCGCTCTGAAGCGGTTGAGCCGATGCTGAACCAGAGCCAGAAGCCGATGGCGATGATCATCACAGCCTTCGCCGCAGTGCGTGGCCGTGCGTGTTGAGTCCCAGTCATGTCCGCCTCCCTTGCGTGGGGCTGTTGCCAGCAACGCCGAAACAGAGACCTGGCCCCAAGCAAAGGGCCCCTCTGCGCTTCCATTGAAGCACATAGGGGGTGCCACTACAAGAGCAAAAGCTGCCAGAAACTGCCAGGCTGCGGGCTAGACCTGGTTTCTTCGCTGGGCCTCCCTCTCCATCTCTCCCAGGGCTCGAGTGACCCCCCTGACGGCCCGGCGGCGGGCGCGGTTGAACGTGCCTTCGCCGATGTACAGATGACTCATCACGTCGCGGTTGGGCTTCCCCAGCACGTAGCAGTCGTGCAGTATGATGTACTGGTGCCACTGCCGGCTGGGTGGCGAGGGCTGCGGGCCAGGTGGCTTCAACTTCTCGATGGCCGCGATCAGCACCTTCTGCAAGGCCCTGCCCCGGTCGAGATGTGTGACGATGGCGCCTTCCCCGACATCGAGATACGACTCGATGATGCGAAGCTGAGCCAATGCGTGTTCGCCCAGGTAGGGATAGTCGTACTGATGCCGCAAGACGTCTTCGACGAGAGAGATGGCTTCCCGCTCGCTCTGTCCGGCGAGCAGCGGTGGCCTCGTCTCCGCCAGCAGTTGCCGCATGCTCACCTGCAGTTCCCGCTCTCGTTCCCGAACCTCCGTCAGCAAGGCATCAATCTGCTGGACACTCCGTTCCTGCAGACGCGCGGCGTGCACCACGCTGCCCACCGTATGGGCGCACTCGTCCAACATGCCGAGATCGTCTTCGCCGTACTCGGCCCCGGTGGTCCTCTGGCCCAGGACGATGGCCCCCGTCTGCTCACCGCCAGCGTGGAGCGGAGCGATGAGGGCCATGTCGCCAAGTCCCACCATTTCCCCTGGTGGCGACAGCACGGTGATGTCGTCTATGGTGAGATGTTCGGAAGCCACAGACTGGCCTATCACGTCTGCCTTCCAACTGGCAATGACAGCAAACCCTTCCCCCTCTCGTAGGGCGATGAAGCCCCTGGTCACCTCCAGGGAGCGGCAAAGAGTCTCAATGATAACCTGCAAGCGGTCCTGGATATCCTGGTCTGGGCTGGTAGTGCGGGCGAACTGCCGCAAGCGAGCTCTCAGATCGCCGTATTGTCGGTGGTAGAAGAGCCGATCCAAATGGGTGCGCGCCCAATCGTAGAGCGAATGGGAAACGATAGCCAGCATGATGATCAAAACGAAGGCTATGAAGGGAACATCAAAGACCAGGTCGGAGACAAAGGCGGCCAGCAGGTAGAGGCTGATCACGAGGGCCGTGGCCAGGGCCGTGTAGACGAAATCCCGCCTGATGGTACGCCCTTCAATCAAGGCACTGTAGCGGGCGACGCCATAGCCGAGGAGGAGGACCGCCGCGCCCAGGCTGAGGTTGCTGATGAACACAGGCGCGTCCAGGCCAAGGCAGATGGAAAGGGACGTATACGCCCCACTGAAGAGTGCCAGCGCGGTGGCCCACAAAAGGACGGCGAATTGCCGCCGGACAGCAGGAGTGCTGGCCTGGCCCCAACTGACGTAGAGGTTGTAGAGGGACAGGGCGGGCACGATGATCAGGAAGAGGCCCAAGAGAGCAAAGAGAGGACCGGGCCGCTGGGCGCTGTAGTACAGAGGCGACTTCGGCGTCGCTCCAGCGAAAACCCAGGGAGTGTAGGTCATCACGGCCGCGACGCTCAAGGCCAGCAGGTAGACGAGGATGACCAACAACCG
>DFBV01000103.1:0-133 GCA_002366755.1 Anaerolineales bacterium UBA3071 | reverse complement strand
TATGGAGGTAGGCCAGACTGCTCAGGAAGTAGACACAGAGGGACCAGAGCGTGGCGCCAGCCAGCCAAGACACCCTGCTCCGCGGGCTGCGGGAGATGATGTAGAAGCCCAACCACAGCGAGAGGGTCAGGCC
>DFBV01000194.1 GCA_002366755.1 Anaerolineales bacterium UBA3071 | reverse complement strand
CCACGCGCTGTTCGAAGCTTGGGCGGAGTACGGAAGTAGACAAGTGGACAAGTAGACAAGTAGAAAAGTAGACAAGGATACACGTAGACAAGGAACAGACCGGGCGCGTTCCTCCTTATCCACTTGTTTCCTTGCGTACTTGTTTCCCTGTTTCCTTGTCTACTTGTTTCCCTGTGTACTTGTCTACATCCTTCTTCTCACGTGATGACGAAGGACAACACGATCAGGATGACCAGCATGGCTGCAGCGATGATGGCCACCCGCTTCAGGTCGGTGTAGACGTAGCTATACTCCTCGGCGAAGTTTACCTGGGGCTGTGCCGTCCGGGTTGGTGCTGCCTTTCGCCGCGCAGCAGCTACTCGCGGCGTCTCCTTCTCCGCTTCAGGCACCGGCCTGGTCACCGGGCGCTGCAACTGTGGCCGTCGCGCCGCCTTCCTCTTCCTCGCCTTACTCCTACGTTTTGATTTCTTGGCCATTGAACGCTATCGCTCCTTATGCAAGCAATCCATCTGTCATCTCGAACGAGCCGATCAGTTCCGCCAACTCGTAGCGAATGGCTTGCCACTCAAGCCAATCAGCGTAGAGCGTGTGATCGTCTGCTGTCACGCCTTTCCGAACCAGCCTTCTTTCGAGCCGGTCGAACTGGCCGTGTTTATTTCGCAGAGTCTGCATTGCCCGTTTCAGTTCCTCGATTCGTTCAGCACTCATCCATTTCACCAGTGGCTTCAAGCTAAATCTGCCTGACAACGAAAGCCAGGAAGTCCCGAAAGCCTTGAAGCACATCTTGAGCAAATGGGGCTGCTTCTACGTCCTCCTGGGTACCATTGTGAAAGTGAAAAGGCGCGGTGTCCAGATGCTGCCACTTCACGTCAGGAAAGTTGTCGTAACGGAAAATCAGCCCATCAAGATGTCGACGCTCCCAGTGAAACCCGAAGCGGTTGCGCAGTTCCTGCGAAACCCACACGTCCATATGGCTACTGTCGGTCAACAACAGCCGTAGCTTGGAGCCCATCATTATGGTATCCACTACGACGGACGAGAACTCGATCTCCGCAATGCGCGCCAACTGAGCCAGAGACGGCACTAGACCCCCTCCAAAGCTGCCAGCAGGCGCTTCCGCTGATGCTGGAGATAATCCAACTCGAAGTAGTCCTCAAATGCTTCAAACTCGTGATACTTCCCAGCGCGAATCAGCTCATCGAGTTCTTCCACGTTGTGCACACCGTAGCGGTGAGTCAACAAGAAAAGCTGCGATTCGACTGCCCTCAGACGTTTCTCCAGGTACGCCTTCAGACTGTCTCGCTCCAACACTTCGGGCTCTATCTGCAATTTCACCGCCACCTGTCTCACCAGTGGCATAACGGACATGGTACTCACCCCCTCTGCTTTCTGCCTGCGAACACATTATACTCCATCCCGCTCCTGGCGTCAACCGGCGACCCTTCGACTTGCTCAGGGCGAAGCGCCCCGGCGCCGCGCCACCAGGTCTCGCACCAACCATAACTCATCCACTCGCAGCAGCGCCAGCAAGCCGGCGTAGACGACCGCCCCAAGCCCACCTGCCACGCTGACCAGCAGCAGTTCGTGCCAGAACGTGCCCGTGCCCAGCCAACGGTTCAGCGGCGGCAGCGCCCGCCAGATCACTCCCCCCATCACCGCCGCGGCCACCAGCGATTTGAGCGCCGTGCTCACAACCCGCTGCCGGCCCAGGTTGCCGATGTCCCTCCGCAACAGCGCCAGCATGGCGACGGCATGAAAGGTGTGCTTGGCCGAATCGGCTAGCACCAGGCCGATCATGCCCAACGGTCGCAGCAGGGTCAAGGCGACCACCAGGTACACCCCCACGCCAGCGATGCCCACAAGCGTCGGCGTGCGGGTGTTCTGCCGAGCGTAGTAGGCGTAGTTCAGCGGCCAGTCTACGGCGGCGAAGATCAGCCCCGGAATGTAGCCCCACAACGCTCGACTCGTCCAAAGCGTATCAAAGGGAGTGAACTCGCCATGCTCGAAGATGAGCTGCACCACAGGCCCGGCTAGGGCGAAGAGGCCAAAGGCCGCCGGTAGCGTCAGCACCAGCACCAGCCGCAGCGTGCGGGCCAGTGTGCGCTTGTACCCTTCCCAATCCGCATCGCCGGCGAAGCGGGAAAGCATGGGCAGAGCGGCCAGGGAGATGGCCACGCTCACCAGCCCTAGCGGCAACTCCCGCAGCGTCGTCGCGTTCTGCATCCAGGCGACTGACTGCTCGCCCGTGCGTGTGGCCAGGTTGCCGTCAATGATCACCTGAAGCTGCCCCACCACCAGTCCCACGGCGACAGGCAGGTAGAGTCTGCCAATGCGGCGCAGCGCTGGATGCTGGAGGTCCCAGCGCAGGCGCAGGTGAGCGTCCCGCAGCCCCGGCAGTTGGATCAGCAACTGCGCCAGGCTACCGCCCAGGATGCCAACGGACAGGCTGTAGATGTCCAGCCGTCCGGCCAGCAGCGGCACAGCGACGACGATGCCCAGGTTGAACACAGCGGCAGAGAAGGCGGGGAAGGTGAAACGGTTCAGCGCGTACAGCAGCGCAGTCAGGAAGCCCGCGCAGCCGAAGATGAACACGGTCGGAGCGACGATGCGCAGCGAGCCAGCGGTGACCGCCTGCAACTCGGGCGTCAATCCAGTACCCAGCAGGTAGGCGAGAGGCTCGGCCAGCAGCTCCACGGCCAGAACTACGGCTGCCAGGATGACGGCCACGAAACTGAGTGCAACACTGGCTGCTTGCCAAAGCTCCTCTCGACGATCTAGGCGGGTATAGTCACTGAGCACGGGCACCAGCGCAGCGCTGAGCATCCCGCCCACCAACAGATCGTAGAGCATCGTCGGCACGCGGGCAGCCAGCCGAAAGGCGCTAACCGCACCGGTGGCCCCGAAGTAGTCGGCGATGACCGTCTCCCGCACCAGGCCCAGGACGCGGCTGGCGACATTGCCCAGCGAGAGGATGGTGGCGGAACGGGCCAGGCTCGGCACGGCCTGATCTGCAGGTCGAGCGGGGTCGGTTGCTTGGGTCATGATGTGTCCGAGGGTTCGGTGCGGGCCTGCGGCGTGAAACGGTCGAGGATGGTTTGGATCAGAGCGGACGTGGAAAACCCAGGCAGGTACGGCAGGAAGCGCACCTCGCCCCCGTAGCCGCGCGCTACCGCTGCCTCGGGCGGCCCCTCTCGGCCCTGCTCTGGATCCCAGTCCCCGCCCTTGACGTAGACGTCGGGGCGCAGCGCGGCCACCAAGTGGCTGGCCGACAGTTCATCGTAGATGATCACCAGGTCAACGCAAGCCAGGGCGGCCAGCATCGCCGCTCGCTCCGACTGGGGCACGATGGGACGCAACGGCCCCTTGAGTTGCCGCGTCGAACCATCGCTGTTCAGGCCCACGATCAGCACGTCACCCAGAGCGCGGGCACGCTGTAGGACATCCACATGTCCCAGGTGCATCACATCAAAATGGCCGTTGGTGAAGACTACAATGCGGCCGGCGGCCCTCCATGCAGCACAGCGCTGCTCGGCCTTCGCAGCGGATACCACTTCTCCCAAAGTTTCACCTCGATCCTTCCTTATTTCGTTCCTTTCGTGTTCCTTATTTCGTTCCTTTCGTGTTCTTGTGAGCCGCTCCGCCAGCACCGCAAGAGCAAACTTCGGCAGCGCGAGCTGCCGCCGCCATCGCCAGGGCTCCCGAAGGAGGCGATACAGCCACTCCAGCCCCAGCCGCTGCACCCACCGGGGCGCCCGCTTCCGCACCCCAGCGATGAAATCCAAGGTTCCGCCCACTCCCAGGCAGACGGGCACGTGCAGCCGCTCCAGGTTGCGCGCGATCCACAGATCCTGCGCTGGCGCGCCGTAGGCCACAAAGAGGATGTCTGGCCGCGCCGCGCGCACGCGGGCCACGATGTCATCTTCCTCGGCAAGCACCGGAGAGCCCGCATAGGTCCCCACCACCATCAGGCCAGGATGTCGAGCGGCAAGCTGCGTCGCGGCCAACTCAGCCACGCCAGGTGCAGCGCCAAGCAAGAAAATACGCCAGCCCTGCGCCGCCGCCCGCCCGGCGATACGGGGCACGATGTCTGAGCCAGACACCCGCTCTGGAAACCGTCGGCCGAGGAAACGGGCTGCCCAGAGCAAACCGATGCCGTCGGGCAAAGCCAGCGCCGCACCATCCAGCACACGGCGGAACCGCTCATTCGCCTGGGCCGCCATGACAAACTCCGGATTGACCGTGACTACCTGCCGCGGCCGGCCCTCTTGCACGAACCTCTCTATTATGTCGAGTGTCTGGGCGCTGGTGACCACATCAACCCGCACACCGAGTATGTGTACCTGTCTGCAGCCCATGTTATCCTCTAGCCGCGCCCCACACTCTCCAAGACGGCCAGCGTCTGCTCGGCGCAACGACGCCACGAGAACCGCTGCACGTTGGCGAAGCCCTCCTCGATGAGATCGGTTCGCAGAGCTCCATCGTGCAGGACACGGGCCAGGGCAGCGGCCAGCGCTTCGGTGTCGTGCGGGTCCACGAGCAACGCAGCATCACCAGCCACCTCAGGCACGGAAGAGATGTTGGAGGCCACCACAGGCGTGCCACAGACCTGAGCCTCCAACACCGGAAAGCCGAAGCCCTCGTACAGCGACGGGAAGGCAAAGCAGGCTGCACCGGAAAGGAGCGCCGACAAGTCTGCATCCTCCACATAGCCGGGGAAGCGCACAGCGTCGCCTAACCTCAGCTCCTCCACCTTCCGGTAGATCGGCTCCGCCAGCCAGCCCTTCTTCCCCGCCAGCACAAGCCGAAGATCCGCATCTCTCATCCGCGCAAATGCTTCCACCAGCCGCACCAGGTTCTTGCGCGGCTGCAACGTGCCCACGTGCAGGATGTACGGTCGGTCAAGGCCATAGCGAGCCCGTACGGCTGCCAATGCTGCCGCGTCGGTCAGCGGACGCAGAGTCTCGTCCCACCCGGGGTAGACGACCGTCATCTTCTCCGGCGGAACACGGTACCGGGCCACCAGGTCAGACTTGGTGGTCTCGGAATCAAGCAACAGATGAGCGGATTGGTGAGCGTTCCACCCCGTAGACCAGCGCAGATACGTGCGCTGCCTGCGCGTATGCGCCTCAGGGTAGCGCAGATAGCCCAGATCGTGGATGGTGACCACCGAACGGCGTGGGTGATGCAATGGCAGCACGTGAGCGGGGATGAAGAGCACATCCGGCGGCTGGCGCACCATCTCCCAGCTCAGCCGGGCATGCGTCCACAGTCGCGGAAAAGGCATCACCCGCAGTTCCGGAGTCGCCTCAGAGCCGAACACCCTGTCAGGGGGCACTCGGTCGCAGTACAGCCGAAAAGTGTGCTCGCTTCCCAGCGCCAACAGGTGGCGAATGAGTTGCAGCGAGTAGTTCTCGGTGCCGGTGCGCCGCGCCCGCAAGGCTCGGCTGGCATCAATGCCGATGAACATGTCAGTGACCGGTGACCTGATACCTACCTACTTTCGTTCCTTTCGTGTTCCTTATCTTGGCCAACCGTCGCGCATGCCGTCCCCCTTCGAACGACGCCTGGAGCCAGGCCGCGACGATGTCCAGCGCCAACCCGATGCCCACCACCCGCTCGCCCAGGCAGAGCACGTTGGCATCGTTATGCAGCCGGCTCATGCGGGCCGTGTAGGTGTTGGTGCAGAGCGCCGCCCGCACCCCCGGCACCTTGTTCGCCGTGATGCTGACGCCCAGGCCCGTGCCACAAACAGCAATGCCCAGGTCACATTCACCTCCTGTCACTGCCTGGGCCACGGCGCGGGCGAAATCGGGGTAGTCCACGCGGGTGTCTGCATCGTCCGTGCCGAGATCCCGCACCGCGTAGCCACGCTCCGCCAGCCAGCGGGCGATCTCGGATTTCAAGTTGTAGCCAGCCTGATCCGAACCGATAGCGATGCGCATCTTTCGGGCTCCTCAACGGTAAGTGTCCTTCTCACGACGAGCTACACTGTAGATCTCGATGCGCCAGGCCGTATCATCCACCATGTAGAGCACCCGGTAGTCCTTGCGCACCACGATGCGCCATGCCCCTTCCCGCCCTCTCACCTTGCGACAACCTCTCGGCCTGGGTTCCTGACGCAGAGAACGGATCGCCCGATGTACACCCTGCAGTACATCCTTGGGCAAGTTACGCATCTCCTTCCGAGCACTTGTTTTGATGTACAACTCATACTTCTTCGCTGGCATGCAACAGTCCTTCAGCAACCAGTTCGGTCACGAAATCATCGTAAGGGACACTCGGCTCATCCCTTAGGACGTGCAGGACTTGCCGATCCTTGACGTCCTGAATCGCTTCCAGCAACTCGCTGTAGCGAGCCATAGACAGAATAACGCCCTGGGCTTCATCCCGGACGGTCAGGATCACCGGGGTATTGCCAGCCAGCAACTCGCGCAAGCGCTCAGGCCTGCGGCGAAGATCGGTAATGGACAAGGTCGCTACACTCATCGTTCAACTCCTCCTGGAAACAATCATTCTCTCGATCTCCTCAGCGGAAACAGGGCCGGGCCGCAACACTACCGGCGGGCTGGCGGTCATATCAAGCACCGTGGAGGACACACCTCCTGGGCAAGCGCCGCCATCCAGGATCAAGTCAATGCGGCCGCCGAGCTGTGCCATCACTTCCCCGGCGGTCACGGGGCTGGGCTCGCCGGAGCGATTGGCGCTGGTGGTCGCCAGCGGCGCTCCCAGCGCGGCAATGAGCGCTCGGGCCACAGGATGATCGGGCACACGCACCGCCACGCTGTGGCCTCCCGCTGTGACCATGTTGGGAACAACAGTACGCCTGGGCAGCACCAACGTCAGCGGCCCAGGCCAGAACCGCTTCGCCAGCCGCTCAGCCAGCGGCGGGACAGGCTCGACCACCGAGGGCATGTCGGCGACATCGGCCAAGAGGAGCGGGATGGCCTTGCTCCGAGACCGCTTCTTGACCTCGTAAAGCTGCGCCACCGCCTGCGGATCGAAAGCGTGAGCGCCCACGCCGTAAACCGTGTCGGTAGGAAAGGCCACCAACCCGCCTTGCCTCAGAGCGCTCACAGCCTGCTCGATGGCCTCCGGGTGGTCAGCAGGAAGGATCAACGTGCCCATCGTTGCCCAGAATGAACCGCTCAACCACTGCCGCCACACCGTCCTCAGCCACCGCGGGGGCGATCCAGTCGGCCGCAGCCTTCACCTCCGGTGCGGCGTTGCCCATAGCCACACCCAACCCAGCCCACTCGATCATCGCCAGGTCGTTTTCATTATCCCCGACAGCGATGGTTGCCGCCTGGGGAATGCCCAGATGCGCCGCCAGCCGGGCCAGCCCCTGACCTTTCGAGACGCCCGGGGGAACGGCCTCCACGAAAAGAGGATGCGAGCGCACGATCTGCAGTCGTCCGGCGAAGGCAGCCTTCAGCTCTGGCAGGATCTCGTCACAGGTCGCCGGGTGGGCAATGAGCATGGACTTGGTGGGGGCCGTGTGCAGGGACGCTGGCAAGTCGGCCACCTGCCGAATTTGCTCACCGAAGTAGCGGTGGTAGAACTCAATGCCCTGTTCCAGTCGTTCGAGATACATTGCCCCGTCCAGGAACATAGCCACTTCGATCCTTCCCGGCTCGAACGACCAGTCATTCAGAGCCTCCCCTGCTCCATGACTCCCCGATGGGAGACGAAAGGGCTGTTGCCCGCGGGCAGTGACCCAGGCGATAAGCTCATGGGCCAGCGGCCGGGAGAAGGTCGCCTCGTGCAAAACCGTGCCATCCACGGGGCTCTTGATCAGGCCGCCCTGATAGCAAATGAGCGGCCTGGTGATGCCCAGTCGGCGAGCGAAGGGCAGTGCGGAGTGGAACGCCCGGCCCGTGGCCAAAGTGACGGCCACGCCCGCGGCCCGGGCGCGACGCACCGCCTCCCGCACCGCCGGGCGGATGCGCAGGTCGTCGCTCATGACCGTGCCATCGAGATCCAGTGTCAACAGACGATATCTCAATTCACTCTCCACGGTTTGCCACGGGCTTCTTTCTGCCCTGCGGAGTCCCCTCCCCAGGGGCACGGGCAGGGGTTGGCATGGGGGCCGCGTCGCCTGGACAGAGAACCGTCAGCATTCTACACCACGTCACGGCTCGTGTCAAGCAGCCAGAGCGCAATCCGGCGAGGAACCTGCGGTCTCATTCTTGCCTTCCCTTGTATCGGGTGTTATAATGCACCTACGCTTACCAAGCTAAGTTAGGAAGCATCGCATGCCGCAAATCGAAGAGACTTCGGCAGAACGCCGCCGGTCGCCGGAAACGCCATCAATCTCCTTCGCAGACGAGCCTCTACAAGAGGCAATGCCCACAGCCGCGCCATCACGAAGGGCCTCCTCGGCGGAGGTGTTGCGCGAACTGGTGGAAACGATCATCCTGACGCTGGCCATTTTCCTCCTGATCCGCAACTTCGCCCAGAACTTCCGCGTCGAGGGGACCAGCATGGAGCCCAACCTCCACGACAGGCAATTCTTGATCGTCAACCGTTTCGCGTACTGTCCGGGCTTCCATCTGGACGTGGATATCCTCGACATCCATTGGCAGAAAGTGTGGTGCATCTGGGAGCCCAAGCGGGGTGACATCATCGTCTTCCACGCTCCAGACCAACCCAAG
Organism: Anaerolineales bacterium UBA3071; assembly: GCA_002366755.1. GTDB lineage: Bacteria > Chloroflexota > Anaerolineae > UBA3071 > UBA3071 > UBA3071. Next base: position 2,634 of record DFBV01000194.1, on the reverse strand, counting down.
GACTACATCAAGCGGGTCATCGGATTGCCGGGCGAGAAGATACAGATTGACAAAGGACAAGTGCTGATCAATGGGCTGCCTGTGAACGAGCCCTATGAGACGCGCCACAATGTGCGCGACGCTCCCGCTGTGACCTTGGGGCCAAATCAACTCTACGTGATGGGCGACAATCGGCCCAATTCCAGGGATTCCCGCTCCTGGGGTCTTCTTTCCATGGACGACGTCCTGGGGAAGGCATTGCTATGCTACTGGCCGCCGCGGCACTGGGCTATTGTGCCCCACTACACCTTCCCTGATAGTGAGTGAGGAGACAGTCGCGGCCATCATCACCGAGCAGGAGCCACCCATCTATGACCTACGTCAACGAACGAGTGCTCATCGTTGCGGCCCACGCCTGGCAGTGTCCCACCTGCCGAGGAAAGCTCCTGGCCGATCCCGATGGCGTTTTAATGAGGCAGGGGCTGACAGGCGAGGAACGCAAACTGTTCAGGCAGATCGCACCCGGCGATTGGGCCACCGTCGGCGCGCTGGCCGAGGCGTTGGGCGCTGCCCGATGCGATCTCGAAAACGCCATGCAACACCCCCGCTGCCGGCTGAGGCATCTCTGAACACAGAGCCATGCTCCGTTGATAATGACTCAGGAGAGTTTACAGGAATGAGGGCAACCAGCCATGAGGTGCCATAGACCCCGCTGGGTGTCATGGGTCCTCCTGCTGATGGCTGTGCTGTGCTGGAGCAAGACTGCCTTGCCCGCTGTGGCGGACGGCTCCATCTCCATCGTGGAGGAACGCCAAGAGAACCACTTCCCCAACGAGTTGATATGGCACCTGACCGCCCACAGCACCGCAGGCGACATTACCTCTATCAAGCTGGTTTTCGCTAAGCGGGGAGACACCTCGTTGACGTCGGCTCCCCTGCAATTCGAGCCAGCCAGAGAGGTTGCCGCCCAGCATCGTTGGCATACGAAATACCTGAGCGTGCCGCCCGGAGCGCCCATCCTCTTTCACTGGGTCATCCGCGATGCGGTGGGCAACGAGCGGGTCACTGAGGAGCGGGTCCTCTACTACGACGATCTCCGCTTCCCCTGGAACCGCTTGGAAAACGAGCAGGTGGCGCTCTTCTGGTACGAGGGAGACAACTCCTTCGGCCAGGAGCCCTTTGACCTGGCCAACGAGGCCGTCGAGCGGCTGTCGGCGGAGATCGGCGCTCAGCTTGCCTTCCAGGTGCGCATCGTCGTCTATCCCGGCCAGGAGGAGTTCTTCTCCGCCTTCCCACGCATGCGGGATTGGATCGGGGGACGTGCTTTCCCCAAGATGGGACTCACGGTGCAGATCATCTCGCCCGATTCGAACCGCGATTGGTGGCAGGGGGTGATACCGCACGAGATCGCCCACCTGCTGTTCCACCAGGCCACAGATCATCCGTTTGCCGACCCACCGGCCTGGCTCAACGAAGGGCTGGCGGTGCACAGTGAAGCCGTCTCTCACGATGAGCAGGAGAGCATAGTGCGGCGCGCGGCACTCGGCGGCGAATTGCTGCCGTTGCCCTACGTGACCGGCAGCTTCGGCCCTGACCATGCACAGGTCAGCCTGGCCTACGCCCAGAGCCTGAGCATGGTAGAGTATGCGCTGGAACGCTTCGGCCCCGAAAGCATGGCCGCGCTGATGGTCGCCTATCGGGAGGGCAAGCCGACCTGCGAGGCCATGCCCGCTGCCTGGGGCATGTCGCAAGAGGAATTCTACGCGGAATGGAAAACCGCCACCACGGCTGCGGCAGCGGAAGCAGACCTGCGTGGCTTGGGCGGCTCTCTCTCAGAGCGTACAACGCTGTTGACCGTGGGCTTGATGGTGTGCTGTTGCAGCACGAGTTTGCTTGTAGTGGCCGCTGTCGCTGCCGTGCTTGTGTTCAGGAAGTAACCGCTGTGGAGTGCAAAGTCTCCGACTTTGCATCCTCAGAGACGATGCACTCCGACTGACAGACTTTAGAGAGGAAGGTCAACCCATGATCCATAATCTCTGGCACGAGTTGCGTGCAGGCCCCCAGGTTCCCGACTTAGTCTATGCCATCGTGGAAATCCCCAAGGGCTCACGCAACAAGTACGAATACAACAAACAAGATGGGCTCATCAAGCTGGACCGCGTGCTCTACTCCTCCCTGCACTACCCGGGCGACTACGGGCTTATTCCGCACACCTTCTGTGATGATGGCGATCCGCTGGACATCTTGGTGATGATCAACGAACCGACCTTCCCTAGCTGCATCATCGAAGCGCGGCCCATCGGCGTCTTCCGCATGCTGGACCGGGACGAGACAGACGACAAGATATTAGCTGTGCCCGCCACCGACCCCCTGTTCAACGACTACGGCGACATTTCCGACATCCCCCAGCACTTCCTGCGCGAAGTGGCGCACTTCTTCGAAGTCTACAAAGATCTGGAAGGGGCACGAACCAAGCCGGGAACGTGGGAAGGTGCGGAGGCAGCCAAGGCGGAGATCCAGAAGTCCATCGCCTTGTACGAGGCCCGCTTCGGCCTGCCCGGGCTCTGAGGCGCAGATAGACCACGAAAGGGAACACGAAGGGGAACACGAAAGGGAACACGAAAGAATGGAGGAAATCGTCCCCGGGCTGTGGCG
>DFBV01000082.1:464-2507 GCA_002366755.1 Anaerolineales bacterium UBA3071 | reverse complement strand
GGGAGAGGCGGCGTGTAGGGGCGGGTCTCTAGACCTGAACCGCGCCCTGTGTCATTCTGGCCTTTGGCCAATGCGACGGCTGTGGGGCATGAATCCCGGCCCCGCCCCTACGTCCCCTGCGAATATGTAGGTAGCGGAGGCCGACACGGTGCCCAAGTATGATCCACGGAAACATCACCGTCGTTCGATACGACTGCGTGGCTACGACTATTCCCAGCCCGGGGCGTACTTCGTGACCATCTGCACGTACCAGAAGGAATGCTTGTTGGGTGATGTCCGGGCCGGTGAGATGGCGCTGTCCCCATACGGCCGGATCGTGCAGCGAGCGTGGGATGACCTGCCTAACCACTACCCGCATGTAGAACTGGATGCCTGGGTGATCATGCCCAATCACGTCCACGGCATCATCGTGTTGGGTTCTGATGCCGCAGGGGCGTGTGGTGTGCAGGTGGGTCTCAGCCCCGCCCCTGCGGCTTTTCCGTCGTCACGCCGTCATGGCCTATCGGAAATCATGCGGGCTCTCAAGTCGTTTTCCGCCCGCCGCATCAACCGATTGCGCCGATCGCCCGGAACATCCTTCTGGCAACGCGGTTTCTACGACCACATCATTCGCCATGATCGCGAGATGGACGCCATCCGCCAATACATCGCCGACAATCCCCTGAAATGGGAGTTTGACCAAGACAATCCCAGCAACATCAGCGCCAGCCAGGGAAGGTGAACCCAATCTCACAGGTTGCGTTTAGGGGCGTGGGCTACCGATGCGAGCGCCGGCGGGCACGAAACACTGTTGACGGATGAGGATAGATGTGGTAGAATGAATGAGAGACAAGAAAAAAAGGAGAAATGCCATGTCCCGTCTTCTGATTGCTGCGCTTGCTTTCGCATTGCTGCTCACCGCCTGCGGGGATAGATCTCTGATCTACAAGAACGAAGAATATGGGTTCAGTCTAACGTTTCCAGAGACCTGGGACGGATATGAAGTTACCATCCACCCAGACGGAACTGTCTGCTTCTCGTTTGATCGTCCGTTGCCACTATGCATCCTCCAACTCTATATCCGCACCAAAGATGAGTGGAATGACATGAAAGCAGGCCCCAAGGCACCTGCTTTCGTTGGTGAGAGCGAGGAGTATGTGTTTCTCACCGATCACTACAGTTCTGAATGCGTGCAGATGGACGAGTTCCAATGTGAACGGCATCACGAAGTCCCCTCGATTGTCGAGACTTTCAAGCTGACTGAGTGATGTGAAGGTAGCCGGCCCAGTCGTGGTCGGCGGGGTGGTCTCCTGCGCCGCCGACACCGGCGAGAGGCGGTGGGTGTTTGTCCGCTGAGATGATGGTCGGAGCACGGGCAGCAGCGGGACCTATGGTGATCGAGCTACGAGAAAAACGAGGCACCCAACCGATTCTGCAGGCGATCGAATCGTACAAGGCCCGCCTGCGCGCGAGCATCGGACGTACGCGACGCCGCCTCGCCGACTTCGAGCAGCGCTACGGTGTGGACATTGCCCATTTCCTGCGGGAGATGACGGCCGAGGACCTGGAGCGATATCGCTTAGACCACGACCAGGGAGGTATTACTGTGAACATCCAGCAAATCTGTCAACTCTCGGAAGAGGTGCGCACCGGCGAACTGCTGGAAGCGGTTTTCATTGATCAGGCGATCAAAGACCCGACCTCCAAAGAGGCGGATGCCGGTTTTGTTCTGCGCGCCACCTATCCTACCGTCCCGCTGCGCGGGCTGGTGGAGTTGATGGCCCAAAAACTGAGCGGTGAGCATCCCAAAGGCGCCGTCGTCATCCGGGGGGATTACGGCAGCGGCAAATCTCACGCCCTGCTGGCGCTGTACCATCTGGCTTCCCTCGGCTCAGAGGCCCAAGAGTGGTTTGACAAGTGGAACGTACACGGCCGCTTCCCCCAGCAAGCCAGGGTGGCCCTGGCTCAGCTCGTCTCCGAGAACCCAGATACCTTTTGGGAACTGCTGTTTGAGCGGGCGGAGAGGCCGGAACTCAACGCCCAGGTCCGAAACTATCCCACCCG
>DFBV01000082.1:0-362 GCA_002366755.1 Anaerolineales bacterium UBA3071 | reverse complement strand
CAGAACCTCCTGGAAGCGGCTAACATGCCTGGTGTTCCTCTGGCTGTAGCCCTCTCCGTCTACGGGCGCGAACCCCGATTGATGGAGATCATCAACCGCACCCAACCCCCCTCCTGGGATGTGGGCACAGCCAAGGACCGGCAGCGGATCGTGCGTCACCGGTTGATCACCCAAATAGACGAGGACAGAGCCCGACAGGTAGTCGCTCGCTACGTTCAGACCTATCAGAACGTCCGCGCCGAGTTTCCCCTGTTGGCTGCCCGGCTGGCCGACCTGGAGCGGGAAATGACAGCCAGCTATCCCCTCCACCCGGCTTTCCTGAAGCAGGCTTTCCAGGTCTACGCCGCCGCTCCTCACCACGA
>DFBV01000219.1:2403-3292 GCA_002366755.1 Anaerolineales bacterium UBA3071 | reverse complement strand
ATCCACCAGACAATATCGTGATGATACTATGTGTGGGCCCCGCCGAGAAGTATTGCAGCCGCATCTGCTGCACCACGGCGCTCAAGAATGCCCTGAAGCTGAAGGAGTTGAACCCTGACGCTCGCATCACCGTGCTGTACCGCGACATCCGCACCTATGGCTTCAAGGAACGGCTGTACACTGAGGCGCGCGAGAAGGGCGTGCTCTTCATGCGCTACGACAATGAACACAAGCCGCAGGTGGAGTTGGTGACCCGCAACACGAAACACGCATCACGCAACACGCACCACGCAACACGTGATCGGCAAGAGCTACAAGTGCGAGCGTGGGAGCCAACATTTGGCGAGTGGATCATGCTGACACCTGACCTGCTGGTGCTCAGCAATCCGATAGTCCCTGCGGAGGGAGCCAAGGAGTTGGCAACGGCGCTCAAGGTCTCCCGCGACCTCGATGGGTTCTTCCTGGAAGCGCACGTCAAGCTGCGCCCGGTGGATTTTGCCACCGAAGGCATCTACCTGGCGGGCCTGGCGCACTATCCGAAGTTCATCGGCGAGGCGGTGGTGCAGGCGCAGGCCGCGGCCGCCCGGGCGGCGACCATCCTCAGCAAGGATACTCTCAGCGTGGGGGGCGCCGTGGCCCAGGTGGATGCTGCGAAATGCACCGCCTGCCTGACCTGTGTGCGGGTGTGTCCCTACGGCATCCCGCGCATCAGCCACGAATTGATGGGCGTGGGTGGCATTGTGGGGGCGGCGGAGATCGAGGTGGCGGAGTGTCAAGGGTGTGGCATCTGCGTCGCCGAGTGCCCAGCCAGGGCCATCCAGCTCATGCACTACACCGACGAGCAGACGGAGGCAAAGATAGGAGCGCTACTGGAGCTGCCGCAGTTGGT
>DFBV01000219.1:1234-2319 GCA_002366755.1 Anaerolineales bacterium UBA3071 | reverse complement strand
ATGAGGAACATTGCATGACCACAAACGACTTCGAACCCCAAATCCTCGCCTTTTGCTGCGAGCACTGTGCCTACGCTGCTGCCGACCTGGCCGGCTCTCTGCGATTGCAGTACCCGCCCAACGTCAAAGTGGTGATGTTGCCTTGCAGCGGGAGGGTGGAGGTCGTCCAGATTCTGCACGCTTTCGAGCGAGGCGCCGACGGCGTCCTCGTCGCCGGTTGACTGGAAGGGGACTGCCATTACCTGGTGGGTAATGTCAAAGCCAGACAGCGTGTGGAGTACCTGCGAGGCCTGCTAGACGAGATTGGCCTGGATGGCCGGCGCGTGCAGATGGTCAACATGTCCGCGGCTATGGGCGCGCACTTCGCCATGGCCGCCACGGAGATGACGGAGCAGGTTCGCGAGCTGGGCCCGAATCCTTTGAAGGAACATGCGGAAACAAGGTCTTCGGAGTCTGTTGGAAAGGCCGAGGTCAATCCATGACCACCAAGCCACAGAGCCACAGAGTCTCCGCGAGGACCGGGAAGTGCAGGATGTTCTTCCGTTTTCTTGGAGTCTTCGTGCCTTCGTGGTGAATTGCCGCGCATGCTTCTTCGTGGCCAAGGGGTATCACAGCAAAGGTCTGACCCTGGAACTGATTCGGGCGGCGGTGGAGTACGTCCGGCAGCAGGGCGGCAAGGTCGTCGAAGCATACCCCACTGTCCCCAAGAGCAGTGGCCGAATGCCGCCGGTGTCTAGCTTCATGGGGTTGCCCAGTGTGTTTGAACGGGCGGGGTTCGTTTGAGATGGCTACTGTCTTCATGAAGTTCCACGAGCTGTGGCCGGGGGGCTACGACCGGGGCATCCGCTGGCTGCTTTCGGCCCGACCGGGCGCAGCGGGTGGTGCAGTTCATGGACGGCGACCGCTGCGTCGCCTGTGGAGCCTGCGTCCTACGGTGCCCCGAGGAGGCGCTGCAGTTGACGTCTTTCCGTTAGGGAGGTTCGTATGACGGTTACTGTCGAGGAGTTGCGCTCGTTTGCGCTCTTTGAGAAACTGAGCGATGCGGAGTTGACGAGGATCGTTCCCCTGAGCCGGAGGGAGGCCCG
>DFBV01000219.1:0-1198 GCA_002366755.1 Anaerolineales bacterium UBA3071 | reverse complement strand
GTCGTGCGGGGCAAGGTGGCGCTGGAGAAGATGATCCGCCTGAGCCCCCGCAGCCGGCCGCGGCCAGCGACGCTGGAGATCCTGCAAGCAGGCGATGGTTTCGGCTGGTCCACGCTGGTCGAACCGCACTTCTACACAAAGTCGGCTATCAGCCTGGGCCAGGTGGAACTGCTATGCATTGACGGGGAGGGTCTGCAACAACTGGTCAGCGAGGACCATCACATTGGATATCAACTGATGGCCAGCCTGACGAAGGTGGTGGCTTCTCGTCTCAAGGATGCGACGGACACCCTGTCCTATTTCGTGTCCATTATCTCGCACGAGCTGCGGGCCCCCATTGCGGCGGTGGATAACTACCTTCAGGTCATGTTGGGTGGCTACACGGGGCCGCTCAGCCAGCGGCAGCAGGTCATGATGGAGCGCTGTTGTGTGCGGCTCCAGGAGCTTTGCGACATGCTGAACAGCATCCTGGATCTGGCGCGCATGAGGCCGGAACAGATCGAGAGCCACTTCACGGAACTCTCGCCACAAGAGGTGTTCGTGCTTTCTATGGAAGATGTGCTGCTGCAGGCCAAGGAGAAGGCTATTGGTCTTCAAGTGGAGGTGCCGGAGGATCTGCCTAGTATCGTCGGCGCCCCCAATCGGTTGCGTCAGGTCTTCACCAACGTGTTGAGCAATGCCATCAAATTCACGCCGGCTGGGGGCCAGGTTGTCTTCCGCGCCGAAGATCAACCGGACCATCTGCGAGTGGAGGTGATTGATACTGGTTCAGGCATCGCCTCCGAGCACATGCCCCACATCTTTGAAGCCTTCTATCGTCCTCCGGACACAGAGGAGAAGGGATTGGGCCTGGGGCTTTCCATTGTCAAGCGCATCGTGGATGCTCATCGGGGGAAGATCATTCCCGAAAGTCCCTATCCGCCTGACGGTGAGGGAGGCACACGCATGCTCTTGCTCCTGCCCAAGGATCCTCTGGCGCAGCCATTGCAAGAGGCTAGCGAAGTTGCCTATGGCAGCATTGCCAGCTTACGTTCGATGGTCAAGCAGCCGGAAGCAGAGGAGTAGAGGCTTGCTGCCACGCCCGGTCGTGTAAGCTTGGGCTGGGTCTGGACGTTTCTGGTTCCTTGTTTCCTTGTCTACTTGTCTACTTGTTCCCTTTTGAGAGGAGGAGATCATGACCAAGGCAAAGATTCTTGTG
>DFBV01000031.1:2728-2965 GCA_002366755.1 Anaerolineales bacterium UBA3071 | reverse complement strand
CCGGTGGCGGCAGCCTCGCTGCTGGTGACGCAACTGACCGTCTTGTTAGCGCTTGGCGGTGCCGCGCGTGCCCGCGGTGAGCATCGCCATTGCTGCGCTGGCCTGGGCCTGGCGCTGGGGCTCGTCCTCTTCCTGCTCCTCAACTTCGCCTATGCCTTCGCCTTCACCTACGCCTACACCCTCGAGTTCTTCCGCGGCGCGGGGCCGCCCATCTTGCTCATTGCCGCGCTGATCGCC
>DFBV01000031.1:2124-2623 GCA_002366755.1 Anaerolineales bacterium UBA3071 | reverse complement strand
ACCACGACTCTGCGCGCCGCTACCTACAACATGCATTACGGTTACAACACCCCCTGGCAGCTCAGCCTGGAAGAGCAGGCGCGCACCATCGAGGAAAGCGGCGCCGACGTCGTCTTCCTGCAGGAGGTGGACGCTGGCCGCCTTACCTCTTACGGCGTGGACGACGCTCTGTGGCTGGCGCGGCGGCTGGGGATGCGGGAGGTGTACCTGCCCTGCGTGGAGGGCCTGACCGGCATCGCCCTGCTGTCCCGCTATCCACTGCTCGACCAGGGTGGGCAGTTGCTGCCCAGCGAGGAGGAGCAGACGGGCATCGTCTGGGCGCAACTGGACACGGACGATGGCCCGGTGAACGCCTTCGGCATCTGGCTGGGGCTCTCGCCGGAGGAGCGGGCCAGGCAGCTTGAGGGTGCGCTGACCTTTATCGAAGAACACCGCGGGCCGGCGCTCTTCGGCGGCGACTTCAACTCCAGGCCCAACTCGCCCGTCTACGCGCGCATCG
>DFBV01000031.1:0-2071 GCA_002366755.1 Anaerolineales bacterium UBA3071 | reverse complement strand
GAATCGCATTGACTTCGTCTGGGTGCGCGGCCTGCAGCCCACCGCCGCCGAGGTGCCCGCCTCGACGGCGTCCGACCACCGCCTCGTGGTCATCGAAGCCACGTTGGAGTAACCAGGGTCTTTCAATTCTCGAAGGAGCGCTGGTCGAGTAGGCTCGAAGTAAGGATTTCGATACGCCTACGGCTACTCAATCGGCGCTCGCCAGGCGCTTGCCGGAAAATCAAAGAGTCCAAGCAGTAACCCTTCGCCATTGACCGCTAGCGCCGCTTGTGCTACAATCACACTTGGCTTGCACAGAGGTTGCGTATGTGCTAACGGGAAGGCGGGTGAGAAAAGCAAGACGGACGGGAAGGATGAAAACGATGGTTGAGCGACTGAAGCAGCAACTTGGCCCTATCTTCGAAGGCCAACCGTGCATCGTGGCGGCTTATCTGTTCGGTTCTTACGCGGAGGGTTACGTCACCACGCGCAGCGATATTGACCTGGCGCTGGTCTTCGGCGAAGACATCCCATTTCGGGAGGAACTGAGGCTGGCGGCCATGCTTGATCTGGCACTGGAGGTCAGCGCGGTAGACGTGGTGAACCTCAACCGAGCCCCCCTTTCTCTGCGGCATCGCGTGCTCCTGCAAGGAGTCCTCCTCTACGAGCGTGATCCCATCAAACACGCCACTTTCATCGAGGAGACTATTGTACGCTATCTCGATTTCGTGCCCACGCTGGAGCTGTTCCACCGTGAGTTCGATGCATCAGTGGAGGAAGCATATGCCCTTTGACGTAGACAAGCTGCGCAGGATAACGGGAGTCATCGATACTAATCTCACTCTGGACGACTGGCAAACCTATGACATACTCCAGAAGAAGCTCGGCGACTTCCGTCTGTTCATCGCCGATGCCTGGCGGATCGTCAGGGAGAAAGGTGACAAAACAGGCAAAGCATCATGAAACTCACATTTCTCGGCGCGGCGCGCACCGTCACCGGCTCCATGCATCTGGTGGAAGCCAACGGCGTGCGCCTGCTGCTCGATTGCGGTCTCTTCCAGGGCCGCCGCAAGGAGACCTACGAGCGCAATCTCAACTTCCCCTTCGATCCGGCCAGCATAGACGCCGTGATCCTTTCCCACGCCCACATTGACCATTCGGGGAACATCCCCAACCTGGTCAAGCAGGGCTTCCAGGGGCCCATCTGGTGCACGCCGGCGACGCGCGATCTGTGCGCGGCCATGCTGCGCGACAGCGGATACATACACGAACAGGATGTGTTCTACCTCAACAAGCATCGTCGGCGCAAGGGGTTGCCGCCCGTGGAACCGCTCTACACCCGGCAGGACGCCGATGCCTCCCTTCCAGCATTTGTCACTATCGGCTATGGACGCCCCTTCCCCGTAGTCCCCGGCGTGCGGCTGACCTTCCTTGACGCTGGGCACATCCTGGGTTCAGCCATCACGCTGTTGGACATTGAAGAGAAGGGCAAGACGCAACGGCTGGTCTTCTCCGGCGACCTGGGCCGGCCGGGTCTGGCCATCTTGCGCGATCCGGAGATGGTGGACGCTGCAGATGTGCTGATCATGGAGAGCACCTACGGCAACCGCCTGCACGGGACGCCGGGCGAGGCAGAGAAGATGCTGCGCCGCGTGATCAACGACACCTACCGCCGCCGGGGAAAGGTGATCATCCCTTCCTTCGCCGTGGGCCGCACGCAGGAACTGGTCTACGGCCTGCACCGGTTGGCCGATGCCCACAAAATCCCTGATCTGCCCATCTTCGTGGACAGCCCGCTGGCGGTGAACGTGACCGAGATATTCCGTTTGCACCCCGAATGCTACGACGAGGAGGTGCAGGAATTCATCAACAAGGACTCACACCGCGACCCCTTCGGCTTCCGGCGGCTGCGCTACATCCGTGATGTAGAGGATTCCAAGGCCCTCAACTTTCTGCACGATTCGGCAGTCATCATCAGCGCGTCAGGCATGTGCGAGGCGGGGCGCATCCTGCATCATCTCAAGAACAACATCGGCGATACAGCGAACACCATCCTCTTCGTCGGCTTCCAGGCCGAACACACGCTGGGCCG
>DFBV01000045.1 GCA_002366755.1 Anaerolineales bacterium UBA3071 | reverse complement strand
GTGGTGCTCACACTGCCGGGCATTGCCGGCTTCCTGCTTTCCACAGGCATGGCGGTGGATGCCAACGTGCTCATCTTCGAGCGCATGAAGGAGGAGCTGCGGGCGGGTCGGTCGCTGGGCGCATCCATAGAGGCGGGCTTCAGCCGTGCCTGGACGTCCATTCTCGACTCCAACCTGTCCACGCTGATTACTTGTGCCATCCTCTACTACTTCGGCGGCGCGTTTGGGGCCAGCACGGTGCGTGGCTTCGCTTTCACTCTGGGCATCGGTGTGCTCCTCAGCATGTTCACCGCTGTCACCGTGACCCGCACCTTCGTGCGTTTCGTGTTCGAGGTAGCCGGCGAGAAACTGCGCCAAAAGCGCTGGTTGCTGGGAGTGTAGCTGCAATATCTCAATGACCAATGTCCAACTCCCAAGTTGGTCGTTGGCCGTTCGTCATGGGTCATTATCGGAGGAGTTATGTATAACCTGGTTGAGAAGCGAAAGTGGTACTATCTGGCTTCGGCTATCCTCATCATCCCTGGGCTAATCGTGATGATCTATTCCACCGTCACCACCGGCAGCCCGCTGCGGCTGAGCATTGACTTCACCGGCGGCGTCATCTGGGAGATGCGCTTCCCGCAAGCAGTGCAGCCAGCAGAGGTGCGGGCGGTGTTTGTCGAGAAGGGATTGACAGATACGGCGGTAACCACGGTGGGGGACGAGCGGACGGTGCAGGCGCGGCTCAAGGCCATTGAGGACGCCACGAAGGCTCAGCTAGGGGATCTACTGGCTGAGCGCTTCGGCGGCTTGGAGGAACTGCAGTTCCGATCCGTAGGCCCCACGGTAGGACGGGAGGTGGCGCGCACCGCCGGCATCGCCATCGCCGTCGCTTCGCTGGCCATCCTGCTCTTTATCACCTGGGCCTTCCGCAATGTGCCGCATCCTGTGCGCTACGGCACCTGCGCCATCCTGGCCATGCTGCACGACGTCTTGCTGATCATGGGCTTCCTGGCCATCATGGGCTACGTGGCGGGGTGGGAGGTGGATGCGCTGTTCCTCACCGCGGTGCTGACGCTCATCGGCTTCGCCGTGCAGGATGCCATAGTGGTGTTCGACCGCATTCGGGAGAACATCCCCAAGCATCGAGGCGAGCCCTTCGAGGTCATCGCCAACCGCAGCCTGCTGGAGACGCTGCACCGCAGCATGGTCACGCAGCTTAATGCCATGTTCGTGATGATCGCCATCCTGATCTTCGGTGGGGCAACCATCAAGCAATTCATCGCCGCCATGCTGGTGGGCTTGCTGAGTGGCACTTACTCTTCCATTTTCAACGCCGTGCCGTTACTGGTATCCTGGGAGAAGGGGGAGATCGGCGGCTTCTTCCGGCGACTGGTCGGGCGGGGTGCCACGGCGTAGATCGACTGCATTGCGGAAACCAAACGGGGCGGGGGAACTCCCCCGCCCCGTTTGGCGTTCAGTGGATGCCTAACTGGTCTCCCATTGAGCTTGCACTCACATCATTGCGCGATCAGTGGCAAGAACATGGTGGTGTGTTGGCGATGGTGGTTGGCACCGCATCATCTACCTGTTATCGCGTTCCCATCTATCTATGGCGCGTTCCAAGAGCTCCGTTGTAGTTGCGTCAGGCGCTCGCTGGCGTTCGAGATCCATCAGTCTGAGCGCTGTTGGCTCATCGCCCATGACTTTGCTGAGAAGGTTTCGGTAGAGTTCACGACGTGTGTGCGATATCCGGCGGGCTGGCCGTGTTCTTGGTCTGAAGGCAGGGCACCGGGAGGGTGGAGAAGGGATTCCGTGCCGATCCCCATCAGCGCCGAGCCGACGCTGGTGCTCAATCTGAGAGAAGATTGCCCACTTCAATCAACCAGCTCACCGATTCTTGGACAGCCTGTAACGAACTGTAGCGTGGTTGATAGTTCAACAAGGATTGCGCCTTCATGATGCTGCAGTTGGGACTATGGGCGATATGGTCCCAAGTTGCGTTGGCGTTCTCCTCAGAAACTGTCTTCCGCCATTCGTCCCACGGGAGGAAACGCAGTTGGGCGGGTTGACCGAACCAGGAAGCCATTGCTTCAGCGTAACCGCGCAGCGTCAGGGCTGCCGGTGATACGGCGTGAAAACTCTCGCCTACAGCACTGCTCCAATTGGCCAAAGCCTGCATAAACGCTTGTGCTACATCGTCAGCATGAACGTGATGGACGGTTTCCATGCCCAGGTTTGGCAGTAGCACCTCTTGGCCTTGGGCCAGTTTGGCGAAAACACCAGGATTGAAGTTCCCTGTCGGGTTCAGAGGTGCCCACCCAGGACCTACGATGTGCCCTGGATGCAGCACCGTTGCTGGGAAACCTGTCCGTTGCGCCTCAGCTAATAGATAGGTCTCGGTGGCTGCTTTGTTGGTACCGTATTCGCCAAAGGGATTGCGGGGCTGTGCTTCGGTAGTGGGTACCTGCACACTGTGCCCATGCACCCAGATTGTGCCACAGTGCAGAAAATGCCGTACCCTGCCGCGCAATGGTTCTACCAACCGTCTGGCACTTTCCGGGGTGTAGCAGATCATGTCAATGACCGCGTCTGGCGCTAGTAGACGGACCTGATCACCAAAACTCCCATCCTGCTCAGCCGCAGAACGATCAATGCCTATCTGCCGAACCGATTCCCACGCGGCGTGAGATTGGTATGGCTTGCGTAGTTGCCGACTGATACATACTACCTCGTGACCAGCTTCGACTAGCCTCGGTACCAGATAAGTGCCCACGTGACCAGTACCGCCGATGATAACGACTCGCACTCTGCACCTCCTATACAATCTGATGCCATGATTTTACCACAAGCTGTCCATCTTTGCAATGCAAGTTGACGTACCTGACGAACGCATGCACACAAACAACTCCTCGGCGCATCAGCTAGCCAGGTGTGGATCCACTCGCAACTATATCTTGACAACAGGTTTAGATTGCGGTATGCTGACCTGGCTTTGTACACGGAGCACATTAAGGCCATCGTCGAGCAGGAGATGCGGCTGATGACGGGAGTTGTGCTGGTGGACACCGGCAATCCCGGCAAGGCGGCCCGTATCCTGGCGCGGCTGGCAGGGCACGGCGTGGCTGCCGATGACATCCGCCTGATCCTGATCACCCATGGGCACGTGGATCACTTTGGCAGCGCGGCGGAACTGCGGGAGCGGACTGCTGCACCGGTCGCGGTCCACGTCTCGGATGCTGAGGCGGTGCGACAGGGCATCAACCAGCCATCCTTCATCCGATGGGAGACCTTTCGATGAGCAAGACCGAAACACTCAAGACTGTTCGCAGCCTCACGCCTGACGAAGTGCTGTGCTCTCGGGCAGGCCGGCTCAAGATTGCCCTTCTGCAACTGATCACACGTCTGCTGCCTGGCCGCTTTGCCATCTGGCTTTCACTGCTGGACGAGGCACAGTTGGAGCGGCAGGTGCGGATCAAGTTTGGCCTTCACTCCCTTGTCCCCGGCAGCAGCGGCTACGACGTGCCCCGCTTGCACCTGATCGTGGAGCGCCGGGACTGGCTGGCCCTGCAAGAGGACGCTTCGCGGGCGATACAGCAAAGCCCGGACAACTCCCCGTCGGCGATAGACGATAACCAAACCATCGTCGTGGCGGGCCGACTTCGCGATGGGACGTTCGACTTGCAGGTACAATCCGGCCTGCGAGGCTTGGCGCTGAACATCTACGCCGTCGAGGAGATCAAGCGCGTGGTATGCAACGGGCAGGAGGTCGAGCCCAAGCGGATTGGCGCCCACAGCTACGCCGCCGAGTTGCGGTTGCAGGGCGCTTTGGAGTTCTCGTGAGCCCCATGCTACAATGGCCTCGTTCGCCCACTGTGAGTGCGAGTCCGAATCCGTGGCTGTCCATATCAAACGCTGAGCTTGGCCCCTGCGCCAGCACAAGGAGGTGCGAAGATGTCTGTCCCTGCGTGTCAGATCACCACTCCCACTACCCTCTGGTCCCCCGCCGAAACCCTCAGTCCCCGCGTCCGGCGATTGCGCGATCAGTTTTGGGATTTCTACAACCGGAGTTATACCAACGAGGTACGCGCCTTCACCACCGGCACT
>DFBV01000104.1 GCA_002366755.1 Anaerolineales bacterium UBA3071 | reverse complement strand
GGGGCAGGCCATAAGGAGAGATGAAGGAGAGATGATTGTGGGCGAGAATACCAATACGCTGTTCTTCGATGTGGAGACGCAACGGTTGGCTGACGAAGTGGGCGGCTGGCGTTATATCTCCAAGCTGGGCCTGGCAGCGGCAGTGACCTATAGCACCGGCGATGGTCTGTTTCGCCGCTACACTGAGGACCAGGTTGCCAACCTCGTCAGCGAGCTTCAGTCTGCTGACCTGGTCGTAGGCTTTAACATCTTGCGTTTTGACTACGAGGTGCTGCGTCCCTACACTACGGTGGACCTCCTCCGGCTGCCCACGGTCGACATGCTCGCCCATATCCACCAGCGGCTTGGATTTCGCGTCAGCCTGGATTCGCTGGCGGTGGCCACGTTGGGAACGAAGAAGTCGGCCGATGGCATTCAGGCTGTGCGCTGGTACAAGCAAGGCCGGCTGGACGAGGTGCTGGCCTACTGCGAACAGGATGTGGCGGTCACCCGTGATCTCTACGAGTTTGGGCGTGCACACAAGTACCTTCAGTATCGTGACAAGTACCGGGGGTTGCGGCGGGTGGCGGTCAACTGGTGATTTGAGCCAGAGGGCGCTTCATGGCTGAAGGGTTCGAACCGGCCTATGTGGCTCTGCTCCGCTCGGGGGAGCTGAAGCAGCGGGTCGCCGAGTCATACGAGCGTCTGCGGGAATGTGACCTCTGCGCCAGAGAGTGTGGCGTCAACCGGCGGGAGGGTGAGGTGGGCGTCTGCCGTACGGGGGAGCGGGCGGTCGTGTGCAGCCACCATGCCCATTTCGGCGAAGAGGATCCGCTGGTCGGCACCAATGGCTCGGGGACGATCTTCTTCAGTCTCTGTAACCTCAATTGTCAGTACTGTCAGAACTACGACATCAGCCAGGTGGGGACAGGGCGGGAGGTGGAGCCCGAAGCTCTGGCGGCCATGATGCTTGAACTGCAGGCTGGAAGTTGTCATAACGTCAACTTCGTTTCGCCCAGTCACGTCGTGGCGCAGATCCTGGCGGGCGTGCTTATCGCTGCTCAAGCTGGGCTGCGGCTTCCGCTGGTCTACAACACCGGCGGCTACGATTCGATGGCCGCTCTGCGGCTGCTGGATGGCGTTTTCGACATGTACATGCCGGACATGAAGTATGCCGACGAAGTCGTGGGCCGTACGTACTCGAAGGTGAAAGACTATCCGACGGTCAACCAGGTGGCTGTGAAGGAGATGCACCGTCAGGTGGGGGATCTGGCACTGGATGGTCAGGGTGTCGCCTTGCGGGGACTGTTGGTGCGTCATCTGGTGTTGCCCAATGGCCTGGCAGGGACGAGCGAGATTGCCCGTTTCCTGGCAGAGGAGGTGTCGAGGGACACCTACATCAACGTCATGGACCAGTATCGTCCGTGCTATCGGGCCAACGAGTATCCGGCGCTGGATCGGCGCATCACGCAGGCTGAGTACGAAGAGGCCGTGGCGGCGGTGCGGGCAGTCGGCCTGTGGCGGTTGGACAAGCGGCGGCCACGGCTTCTGTGGCTGACGCGCTGACGCCAGAGCTGAGATTGGTTGGATGTCAGACGAGCAAGCCAGTTCAAGGTACTGGAGTACTAGGCGGCTGCGAGCTGTGGTGCTGGGGCGAGTACAGGGTGTTGGCTTCCGCTACTTCACGCAGCGGGAAGCTGCCGTACTGGGGCTCGGTGGGTACGTTCGCAATCAGTGGGATGGTACAGTGGAGGTGGTCGCTGAAGGCCCTGGCGAAGCCCTTGAGCGGTTGTTGGCTCGCCTGCGCGTGGGGCCGCGGTCGGCCTATGTCCAAGAGGTGAGCGTGGAGTGGCAGGCAGCCACTGGCGAGTTTCGTTTCTTCAACGTGCGCTTCTGAGGCCGGTTGTTTGGCCGTTTGGCGAGGTATCCTTGTTGCATCGAAATCCAGAGTGCATTGCCTGGACTATCCTGATTATCGCGTTCATCATCTTCATCTTCTTGGCGGTGGCCGTACCTCTGAGCATTCGTATGGCGATCAGCCATAAAAACCAGTGTTCATCCGTGGGAATCCGTGTCCTATCTCCATTCGGTTCTCCCAGAAGCTAGAAGGTTGGCGAGGTGTCCTTGTTGCATCGAAATCCAGAGCGCATTGCCTGGACTACCCTGATTATAGCGTTCGTCATCTTCATCTCTCTGGCGGTGGCCGTACCTCTGAGCATTCGCTGGTACATCTTCTACGCCACCATGCCGCTCTCGGCCCACCTGAGCCCTATCAAGGGCACGCCACTGATGTGGGAGCGGGCGGAGGAAAAGGCCCTTGGGGTGACGAGTCGCCGGGAGATTGGCGAGCAGGTTCGGGTCAGAAGCGAGGATGCCTCCAGCGCCACGGTCACCATAGGGCAGGGGGAGCAGAGTGAGACTGTCCTGGCCACTGTGCACCTCTACAACAATGGCGAGCTGGCACTGCGGCAGATTCGAGAACCTCGCTTTGGTCTGAGTCCCGAGCCGGTTCGCGTGGTGGTGGAGGTGCTCGAAGGGCGGGCTCGCATTTCCGTTGCTCAGCCGGCGGCGCGCCCTCTGGAATTTGTGGTGCAGACTCCTCACTGCCAGGCCGAGTTGGCTGCTGGCAGCTATTCCGTGCAAGTCAGTGAAGACGAAACAGAGGTGGCGGTTCGATATGGCGAAGCACAGGTCACCGCGGCTGGCAAGCTGGTGACCGTGGGATTGGGCGAACGGACCGTGATATCGTGGGGACAGGCGCCAGCTTCGCCCATGCCCGCAGCTCGAAACCTCATCGTCAACGGCAATTTCACCGAACCTCTCGCCCCTTCCTGGCAGACTGACATCTATCAACAGGCACCCGATGTGGCGGCGGGAGCTGCCGAGATCGTGATCATTGGTAGCCGACGGGCTGTGTTCTTCTCTCGGCGTGGCGAAGAAGGGATTCACACGGAGACGGGCATCAGCCAGATCATTGACCAGGATGTCCAGGATTACGATTTCCTCAGTCTGCACCTCGACGTCCGGCTGATGTATCAGAGCTTGTCGGGAGGAGGCTATCTGAGCTCCGAGTTCCCGCTGATGGTGCGCCTGGACTATACGGATATCTACGGCAAGGAACGGTTCTGGGTGCACGGCTTCTACTACCAGGACCCCGAGCAGAATTGGCCGATCCTGGACGGGGAGAAGATTCCTTCCTTCGTCTGGTACCCCTACGAGTCTGGAAACCTGATACAGTCCCTGCAGGCCACGCAGCCTGCACACATCAATAGCATCCGCATCTACGCTTCCGGCCACAACTACGAAAGCATGGTGGCGGAGGTGGGGCTGACAGCTCGATAGAGACCGTCGGTGGCGTGCCCGACGATCTGCAGGCGGGCGGTGACATGCTCCGGCGCGTCGGGGCCCGCCTGGGGCGGGCGGGGCTGCAGGATGCGAGAGGCAGAGCAGATAGGACGCGGATTCCCACGGATGAACGCTGATTTTTATGGCTGATCGCCATAACAATCCAATTTCATCCGTGTCAATCCGTGAAAATCTGTGTCCGATTTGGAAATTCCAGATGTAGGTAGGCACGGGCAAGATGCAGACACCAACGTCTGAACGTGAGCGCTTTCGCCTTTGGCGTGTGGACGGCCTGCTGTTGGCTCTTGCACTGGCGCTGTTTTTGGCTTTGGGTGGCCATCAACTGGGATTGCCTGGCCTGCACTACGACGAAGCGAAGGAAGCAGGGAACAACGCTCTACAGCTCCTGCGGGGCCTGCCTGTGACAGCATTTCGCGGCGCTGGCCTCCCTCTGGGCTCTTCACTGTTGCCGCTCATGGTGCAGGACTACATCGGCGCACTCAACGTCTACATGGCCATCCCCTTCCTGGCCTTGTTCGGCGTCAGCGTGCCTGCGCTGAGGCTGTTGCCGTTGCTGACAGCGTCGGCGACGCTGGTGCTGCTGTACCTCTTGGCCAAGGAGGCCTTCGGTCGCCGCGCGGCGGCGATGGCCACCCTGCTGCTGGCGGTCAATCCCTCGTTTGTCTTCTGGAGCCGTCAGGGCATCTTCGTCACCAACGTGACGGCGACGCTGGCTGCAGCCAGCACGCTGACCGCGCTGCGGTGGTGGCGCCATCGTCGGCCCCGTGATCTCTACGTCACTGCCTTCCTGTGGGGACTGGGGATCTATGCCAAGCTCCTCTTCGTCTGGATTATCGGGGCGATCATTGGCGTCTGCGCCATCAGCCAACTGGGTCGGTGGATAGGCAACGCGTTGAGGGCGGGATCTGACACTTCCTCTTTTTCTTCCGGCTGCCATTCCCCATCCCTCACCTCTCGTTCCTTGTCCCTGAGCGCTCGGCGTTTGGCCCTGAGTGTGCTTTGCTTCGTGTTTCCCCTGACTCCGTTGATCCTGTTCAACTTCCGCACAGGCGGCACGCTGGTCTCTATCTTCGGCAATCTGGACTCCTCGTACTACGGCGTGCGCAACACCGCCTTTGGAGCCAACTTCGTGGGACGGGTGAAGCAATTGCTGGCGCTGTTGCGGGGCGACCATTTCTGGTACCTGGGCGACGGCATCGCCAACGGTGCAGCTCCCTGGCTGGCCATTGGCCTCATCGCTCTCTCGCTCCTGATCTCACTTTTGGGACTGCGTCGCCGACCTCGTCCCTCGTTTCTCATCCCTCATCCCTTGGCTCTCTTGTCTCTCGCTTTCTGCTTCCTGTTCGTCGTTCAGAGTAGCTTTACCGTCTCCGATCTCTTCATCACTCATTATGCCATTCTGCTGCCCTTTGTTTTCTTGGCCGTTGGTGCTATCGCTGACGGTTTGCTGCGCTGGGGCGGACGGGCCCGCCGGGGCGGACGGGCGTTGCTCGTACCTGTCTTGGTCGCCTTGATCTGGTGGGGGGCTGGTGACCTGTGGGTAACAGTGCGGTATCACCGGGCGCTGGCGGCCAGCGGCGGTCATGCGGCGCACTCCGATGCCATCTATGATTTAGCAGAGTACCTGGATGCCCACGACGTGCGCTCACCGCTGGTGCTTGACTGGGGAATGGAGGCACCTCTGTACTTTCTCACCGCTGGTCGCGTGCAGCCAGCGGAGGTCTTCGGTTACGAACAGCTCGATGCGCCCGATGCGGGTTTCGTCGAGCGATTGCGCTTCTTCCTTGACGATCCGTCGAACGTCTACCTGTTTCACGTGCCCGAGGAGACGGTGTTCCGTGGCCGACGCGAGGTTTTTGACCGGCTGGCGGCTGAGGCGGGTCTTGTTCCTCACGTCGAGGCGGTGTTCTACGAGCGCAGCGGGCGCATGATCTTTGTCCTGACGCGGGTCGAACCGCTGTGAGGAATAGCAATGAGGACATCCCGTTGCTACTTGGCACAAGGTGTGCTCTACTCACGGCAGAGTGTGCAAACCCGGCAGGCAGGAGGCGAGACTAATGAGGACATCCCGTTGCTCCTTGGCACAAGGTGTGCTATACTCACGTCAGGATATGCAAATCCGGCAGGCAGGAGGCAAGCATGATGCGTATTCAGGATTTTCCCCGTCCCCAGGCAGATAACGGCCGCGGGCTACACTGGTCGGCTAGCCTGTATCATCCCACCGGATCAGATTTGGACTTCTGGATTGACGAGCTGCGGGCGATGAACATCAAGTGGGTGAAGCTACTGGACGATGGTGGCTGCAGCT
The DNA here is from genome assembly GCA_002366755.1 of Anaerolineales bacterium UBA3071. Lineage (GTDB taxonomy): Bacteria > Chloroflexota > Anaerolineae > UBA3071 > UBA3071 > UBA3071. Next base: position 243 of record DFBV01000104.1, on the reverse strand, counting down.
CCCTGGAGTTGTGCCAGCGGTTGCTGGAAGCCGACATCATGCCCGTTGTGCGCATGTGGCGAGACAGGCCCAATCCAGGCCACCTGAAGGGGCGGCAGGTGGATGCTGTCCGTCGCCTGATTCAGCATGGCGTGCGCTACTTCGAGACGAACAACGAGCCAGACTTGCCAGCCGAATGGCAGCCTGGGTCCATGCCTGACAACTGGTTGGAGATTGTCCTTGACAACTTCATCTGGGATGCCG
>DFBV01000168.1:1139-2873 GCA_002366755.1 Anaerolineales bacterium UBA3071 | reverse complement strand
TGCACCTGTCCATAGGCCAGGAACTGAGCGCTGCATTGCTTTCTGAGCCACCCAAGCGCCGGTCGCGTGCAGCCCGTCGCTGGATGGAATCCCGGCTCAGTGAGATGGCCCCCGGTCCTGTGCTGTGCACTGAGATAGACCTGCTGTTTGAGCCGACACTCAATCTCGACCCCCTGAGACTGCTGCGCCATGCCAGCCGGGTGACCCGCCTGGTGATCACCTGGCCTGGAAGTTACTCGGACAACGTGCTGAGCTATGCTGCGCCTGAGCATGATCACTATCGCACCTGGCGCAAACCGGAAGTCTTCATCGCTGTTCTCGAATGAGCCAAGCATGGGGAGGAATCGCTATGCGTTACCGTGACCTGGTCCAGTTTGACCCCATTGAAACCGTGATCCAGTTGCGGGATGCGGATCGAGAGGATGCCGCCCGCCATCTGGTCCAGACCTATGTCATCTCTGATCGCATGGCGGACCAGCTTGCCAACGTCGTTATCCCCCAACTCCAGTTTCTGTCTCCGCTTGACAACAAGGGCGTGCTCATTGTCGGCAACTATGGCACGGGCAAATCACACTTGATGGCCGTCGTCTCGGCTGTGGCCGAGTATCCCGATCTGGTGTCTGTCCTGGACCATCCTCAGGTGCGGGAGGCTGCGGGCGCGATTGCTAGACGATTCAAAGTGTTGCGAACCGAGGTCGGCGGTGTCACCGGAAGCCTGCGCGACATGCTGTTGCGAGAACTGGAGATCGCGCTGGAGGGATGGGGGACACCCTTCACCTTCCCACCGTCAGACCAGGTGATCAATAACAAGGACCCCATCATCGCCGCTATGGCCACGTTCCAGGAGCGATATCCTGACCATGGTATCCTGTTGGTGGTGGATGAACTGCTCGATTACCTGCGCACACGCGAAGAACACCAACTGATCCTGGATCTGGGCTTCTTGCGCGAATTGGGCGAGGTGGCTGCGCTGACCCCTTTCCGCTTCCTGGGTGGCTTGCAGGAGACGCTATTCGATAGCCCTCGCTTTGCCTTTGTAGCCGAGCAGTTGCGCCGCGTGCGTGATCGCTTTGAACAGGTGCGTATCGCCCGCGAGGACATCGCCTACGTCGTCTCCCACCGGTTGTTGCGCAAGACCGACGAGCAGTTGGCCCGCATCACGGAGCATTTGCGCCAGTTCACGCCCCTCTACGGCCGTTTGGCCGAGCGGTTGGACGAGTTTGCTCAGCTCTTTCCCATCCATCCGGCCTACATCGAGACCTTCGAGCATGTCTACGTCGTTGAAAAGCGGGAAGCGCTGAGAACATTCAGCCGAGCGATGGAGGCCATGCTAGACCAGGAAGTGCCGGCTGACCAACCGGGCCTGATTTCCTACGATCATTACTGGGACGTGTTGCGCGGAAACCCCAGCATGCGCGGTCTGCCTGGCGTGGCTGAGGTCATTGAGAAAAGCAATGTGCTGGAGGGCCGGGTGCGCAACGCCTACACCCGCCCGCATTTGCTCGCCCTGGCGCTGCGCATCATTCATGCTCTCAGCGTCCATCGGTTGACCACCAGCGACATCCACGTGCCTCTGGGTGCCACGCCGGAGGAACTGCGCGACGGTCTCTGCCTGCACGTGCGTATGCCTGAGCCATCGGCTGATTTCCTGCTGGACCAGGTGCAGGTGGCACTGCGTGAGATCATGCGCACCGTCAGTGGCCAGTACATCTCCTGCAACGACGCCAACGGCCA
>DFBV01000168.1:670-1042 GCA_002366755.1 Anaerolineales bacterium UBA3071 | reverse complement strand
CTGAACGTATGGTGACGCGCCCCGGCTACCTGTTCTTCGGCCCGCCAGATGAACGCAGCACCGCCCAGCCTCCGCGGGATTTCTACGTGTATGTGATCCCACCCTTCATGGATCGGGAGTGGCACGATGAGGAGCGGTCCGACGAGGTCATCTTCCAGTTGACCGGGTTGGATCAGACCTTCGAGGACCTGGTGCGCCAGTACGCTGGCGCCCGCGCCATGGTCGGCGAGACTGCTTCGCACCAGAAGGTCTACACGGAAAAGGCCGAGAAGGCTCTGGGGCGGCTATTGGGATGGCTGCGCGAGCACCTGACGGCCCACCTGCTGGTCACCTATCAGGGCGTGACTGAATCTATGGGAGCGGTGCTGGCCC
>DFBV01000168.1:0-534 GCA_002366755.1 Anaerolineales bacterium UBA3071 | reverse complement strand
CGGGGACGCACCAAACTGGCTGTTGCTGTGCTGCAGGGGCTGGAGCTGGTGGACGAAGAGGGCACGGTACGACCCTATCAATCGCGCTATGGCCATCGCTACCTGGATCTCTTGCAGCAGAAGCCGGAAGGCCAGGTGGTCAACCGGGGCGAGTTGATCCAGACAGTAGCTGGTGGCGTGGAAAAACCTATCGAAAAGGACCTGTTCTTCCGCCTGGAGCCGGAGTGGGCGGTCGTGGTGCTGCTGGCCCTGGTCTATAACGGCGATGTCGTGCTGAACCTGGGCGGCAAGGTGGAATTGGACGCCGGCAGCGTCGAGCGTGCGGCGACGATGGCCATGGCCGATCTGACCGATTTCCGCTTCTACAAGCGGCCGCGCACCCTGCCGCTCAATCTCTGGATCATGATCTTCGAAGGGCTGGGGCTGTCGCCGGGGCTGATCCGCGACGAGAACAGCCGCGATCAGGCCGTGCGGGAGCTGCAGCGCATCGTGGGAGCCGAGCTGGAGCGAACGGCCACCATCCAGGGCCGTCTG
>DFBV01000020.1:2796-3534 GCA_002366755.1 Anaerolineales bacterium UBA3071 | reverse complement strand
CGAAAGGGGCAGGTACATGTTCAGGTACTGCCGCACCTCGGGGTCGTTGAACCAGCGAACAAACGTCGGGATATCGCTGCGCTCGACGGCCCGTAGACGGGTTTTCTCGCCGATGATCATCTCGCTCCTCCTCTCCCTGATCTGGGCGCATTATACACCAGGTTCGGGAAAAAGAAAACCCTCGTCTCTCAGCAGAGACGAGGGTCTTCGCAGGCGGATGAGCGTGATTGCCATCAGCGCATGGATTCGGCGACGCGCAGCAACTCCTCCAATGGCATGTCGCCCTGGACGCTGTAGCCCATGCCATCAACCCACCACACCACGCTTGCAGGATAGCGCACCATCTCGGAGCTAAACGTCTTCCGCACCGGCCCATAGCCCTCATGTCCTATTCCGTAAGCACCGTTCACTTCCACAACTAGCCATGGCGGCGCATCGGGGTTCAAAAGCTTGTAGTTGAAGCCCGGTGGAACAGGCGTGGGGGTCCGAGGCTGCTTCAGCCACTCGAAGTAGGCCGCCTCAGGCGGGGCCGCCGCCCAATTCTGCCTGGTGATGAGCCCACTGGAGTAGAACAGCCAGACCGCTGGCCGATGGTGCCGCGGGGTGTCAGTGCGCAGTAACCTGACACGAGTGACGGTATCCCCTTCAGACAGGCGCGTGGGCAGCAGAATGCGGAAATCCACCCGCCGCTCCGCTTCTTCCAGACTCACCCATTCCCAATCCTGCGGGAACGGCTCT
>DFBV01000020.1:0-2723 GCA_002366755.1 Anaerolineales bacterium UBA3071 | reverse complement strand
GCCCACGATCAGGGCTGCGACTACGGTCCCGTCAAGTCCTCGTTGTCGCATGGCTTGCACCTCGCTTTCCCTCGATCTGCCTGGGCGTCCCGGAGCGACTCGCCGAAGTCGTGGCCCTCCACGAGCATAGCAGAAGGACTCATCGGCCTCATGTTTAGCCTTCGCCAGACATTGTACACCAGGTTNNGGGAAAAAGAAAACCCCCGTCTCTGAGCGGAGACGCGGGCCTTCTAGGCAAATGAACGTAACTGCCATCACTGCATGGATTCGGCAATGCGGACCAACTCCTTTAGCACCATATCGCCGATGACTGCGTAGCCCTTACCATCAACCCACCACGACACAGACCCCGGATTGTGCACGGTCCCGCCTATCCCTTGCGTGTCCCCAGGCTCATGTCCTATCGCTGGAGCACCGTTCACGTCCAGCACCATGTGCGGCGGCGTTTCCTTCACCCACTCAAATAACTGTGCATCCGGTGGGGATCCCACCCCCTGCGTCACCATCAGCCCATTGGAATAGATCAGCGCTACCCCTTGGCTTTCTGCCAGCCTGTCGGATCTCGTCGCCTGGACGCGAGAGACGGTTGCCTCGCCGGGCACGTAGGCAGGCTGTTGGATACGGAAAGGCATCCGGCGTTGCGCTTCCTCAAAGCTGACCCACTCTCCATCAAACAGTGGACCCTCGCTCGGAACCCTGGCCCCGGCGCCGGTCGGAGCCCAACTCTCAGCAGGCTCTGAGACAGGGCTCTGCGGTTGGCAGCCCGCAAGCACGGTTGCCAGCACTACGCCCGTTGCCAAAGCGGCAGCTATCGTTACACCAAGTATTCCTTGTCGCATGGCTTGCACCTCGCTTTCCCTCGATCTGCCTGGGCGTCCCGGAGCGACTCGCCGAAGTCGTGGCCCTCCACGAGCACAGCAGAAGGACTCATCGGCCTCATGTTTAGCCTTCGCCAGACATTGTACACCAGGTTCGGGAAAAAGAAGACCCTCGTCTCTCGGCAGAGACGAGCGTCTTCGCAGGCGGATGAGCGTGATTGCCATCAGCGCATGGATTCGGCGGTGCGCAGCAACTCCTCCAGCGGCATGTCACCGATGACTTGAAATACCATCCCGTCAGCAAACCATCCCACACCACCCGGGTTGTGAACCGGCCCTCCCATGGCGTGTTCTGTGATGCACGGTTCATGCCCTGTCCCTGGCGCGCCGTTCACCCGTATCCTCTTATGCGGTGGCGGCACCTCTGCCAATTCCTCCCAGGTGGGCGGGTGCGGGGCCAGATCTTGGAGGATGAAGAGACCATTCGAGTAGACAAGGATAATCTGTTGTTGCTCTCGTACCATGGTCTCCGGGGACACGACGATGAAGGAAAGAGTCGTACTAGCCGGTAGATAGCTGGGCTGCCGGATCTCGAAAGGCATCCTGCGTCTCGCCTCCTCGAGGGTCACTCGCTCTCCTCCCGGAATGAGGTCCGGGTTACTCACGAACGCGCCGCCGCCACGGACACGCGTCTGCTCGGCGGAGATCAGAGGGAGATGCTGTTGCTGCCCTTGCCCTTGCCGAGCGGCATAGATGCCCCACCCGAGCAAGGCAACCAAGCCCATCGCGGCGGCGACGGTGGCCAGGATCGGCATCTTGTTACGGCCAGCGCCACGCGCTTCGTCACTTCCAGATACAGGTTTCTCTTTCATCGCTACCACCTCTCAACAGTGTGGCATAATAGAGCATCGTTGACAAACGGACAAGGCTGAGTCAAAAGCTCACTCACGCACCACCTTGAACTCGGTATTGGAAATCTTCTGACACTTCCAATCGGGATTGCTGTCGGGCAACATGCACTCCAGCCTATACCAATCGGCCCAGCCGAGCGAAGTGCGAAGCTGTAAGCCCCACCAGCGGGTATAGGCCCCTTCTCTTATCTCGTGCACCTCACTCTGACCGCCCACTTCGCCTTCGTTCATGTACCAGTGTACAAGGTCTGGTCCATAGTATGTGCCATCCAGCCAGAACTTCCAACGATAGTTATAGTAGGGATTGTTGACGTTAAAATAATGCCTGGAAGGCGGGGGAAGCATCTTGAACTCTTCTTCTCCATACACGCCGTTTATCTTCCACGCTTTGAAGGCATACGGATGCACCCACTCGCTCTCGTGAGGTCCACACTCGTAACCTTTACACCAACCCATTTCCACCCAGTTAAGGTCATTCCTGTACACCCACACGGAGCGGACGTGCCAACTCTCGGGTTCAGGGTCTCCGCAGGCCCAGAAACTCCGTACGTAGTTGTATCGCCTCACACCCCGCCGGCATAGAATAGAATCATCCTGGTGTGCCTTGACCACTTAGCCATACGCATTAACATCACAATAAGTAGCGGTACCAAAAGGCGACTGTGCCGCCACGGGCATGACAGTCAAAATGAGTATCCGGCAAAGAAGGCCCAAATGCCATACCGTTCGCAACTTCAACTTATGTACCATGATGCTCCCTCCTCTCCGCCAATTGCAGGGTGACTGGAACGCCGAGCCAGATGGCATTCACATTATAGCACAAAAACGCTGACTTTGTGTATCAGAAGCGTATCAGTTCCATATCAGTTTCGTGACAAAACGGCTGGCACAGGACCCATGCAGGGCTCGGCTGTCGAATGGCGGAATCAGCCACCGCCTACTCGGGGCGGGGGGCAGAAGCGGGCGGTGAGAGCCAGCGATAGCCCACGCCGCG
>DFBV01000007.1:712-2942 GCA_002366755.1 Anaerolineales bacterium UBA3071 | reverse complement strand
CATCAATCCCGGCTCCACCTCCACCAAGATAGCGGTCTATCAGGACGAGGAACCGATCTTTGCGGAAACGTTGCACCATGAGACGGAAGAGCTGGCGGCCTACCGTCGGATTGCCGACCAGTATCCTCTGCGGCGAGACGCAGTGCTGGGTGCTCTGCAGAAGCATGGTGTTGGATTAGGTACGCTGCATGCCGTGGTGGGCCGGGGCGGCATCCTGAAGCCTATTCCCAGCGGGACCTATAGCGTCAACAAGCACATGCTGGCCGATCTGCGGGAGCCGAAGGAGCGGGAGCACGCCAGCAACCTGGGCGCTCTGCTGGCTCAGGAGATTGCCGAGCCGCTGGGCATCCCTGCCTTCATCGTCGATCCGGTGTGCGTGGACGAGTTCGATCCTCTGGCCCGCATAGCAGGGCTGCCGGAGATCGAGCGCAAGAGCCTTTCCCACGCACTGAACATAAAGGCCAGTGGGCGTCGGGCAGCGGCCGAGCTGGGCCAGCGCTACGAGAAGCTCAACCTGGTCATCGTGCACATGGGCGGGGGGATTTCCGTGAGTGCCCATGGGCGGGGCCGCATGATCGACGTGAACCAGGCGTTGGATGGCACGGGCCCTTTTTCGTCCGAGCGGGCAGGCGGTCTGCCCGTGGGCGATGTGTTGCGCATGGCCTACTCCGTGCCACCCTACGACGGCAGGCAGTACACCTACGAGGAGATATTCGGGAGGATCGCCGGGCAAGGTGGGCTAGTCGCTCACCTGGGCACCAACGATGCCCAGGATGTGGAGCAGCGCATTGCTGCAGGAGACGAGCACGCCCGCTTGATCTACGAGGCGATGGCCTACCAGATCGCCAAGGAGATCGGCGGCATGGCCACGACCCTCTGCGGAGATGTGGATGCCATTGTGCTCACGGGGGGGCTGGCGCACTCGGCCCTGCTCGTCGGCTGGATCGAGGAGCGGGTACGTTGCATCGCGCCGATTCTGGTGTATCCCGGCCAAGACGAGATGCTGGCCATGGCCCAGGGTGCGCTCCGCGTGCTACGCGGCGACGAACCTGCTCAGGAATACCACTAGAAGCCGCTGTCTGTCCTCGTCTCCCTCCTTCTTCCATTCTTCTCTTCTCCCCCATTCCCCCGTTCCCCCATTCCCCATTCCTCGTTAGCTCATTGCCTCATTGCCTCGTCTCACCCCACCAGTATCACATCCAGCAACCCCATGCCGTCCAGAGCCTCGTAGGTGTACGTTCGCACCAGGTAGTTGGGATCGTTTAGGGCCCGGAAGAGGGGCGTTGCTGCTTGCATTGAACGGATCTTGTTCAGTGCGTAGGCGGCCCGCACCCGCACGCCGTCTCGTTCGTCTTCCAGAGCCTGCACCAGCATCGGCACCGCGGCCTTGCCGAAAAGGGCCAGCGCATCGGCCGCCGATTGGCGCACCCAGCCGCTTTCGTCGGCCAGGAGGACGACCAGCGCAGGGATGGCTTTGTCGCAGCGAAGCTGGGCCAAAGCCAGCGCTGCTGCGCAGCGCACGGGTTCGTCGGAGTCGTTCAGCGCTTGGATCAGAGGGGACACGGCCTCTGCATCGCCGACGGCAGCCAGCGCCCGCACTGCCCACCACCGCGTGTCAGCGTCCTCTTCTTTCAGCAACGGGAGGAGCAGCGACGTTGCCTTGCTGTCCACCGCCAGCGCGTGCGTGATCGCTTCGCTTGTCTCATTATCTGCCGTGGCGATGGCCTGGCGGAGATTGGAGAGGAGATCCTCAGGACGGGTGACCAGTAGCTGACGCAGCCGTTCAATGGGAATGCCCTGGCGAAAGTGGACGAGGTGGGTGGGGCAGCGGCAGTCGGAAGCGCCGAAGCCCGGCGCGATGACCTCTGCACCAGGCAGTCGCGACAGGGCCGCTGCCCAGGCACATTCCCGTCGCTCGGCGTCGACAACGGCGTGCACAGCCGCCAGTCGGGCGTGACCCAACAGGTGGTCGATGTGCCAATGGCGTCGCTTGCCTGCGCGGGCGTGGCGGCGCACCCGCGCCCGCAGGCCGCCCGGCCCGCGGGCGCTCCCCACGTAGACATAATCTCCCGCCGGAAAGGTGAAGCTGCCCAGCCGCCCCACGGTCAGGGGCGTAGGCGCATCAAGATGCAGCAGCAAAGCGTAGGTGCCCGGCAATCCAGGCAGGTCCGTCATCGTCTTTCCATCCTCCAATCGTTACTACTCACCCTATGCTCCCAGCCCCCGTCCC
>DFBV01000007.1:0-702 GCA_002366755.1 Anaerolineales bacterium UBA3071 | reverse complement strand
ACGAGATACTCTCGCCAGAGCCGCCCTCGAGGACGAGGGCTGAGAGCCTAAAACACCCAATTCCGTGGCAGCCTGAGTACTTACCTCCAATCTCTAATCTCTAACCTCCAATCTCTAACCTCCAATCTCCAACCTCCAACCTCCAATTCCGGGCGGGGAGTATATCGCAACACTCTGTGGTTGTCAACTGTTTGCCCGCACATCGGCCCCGTGGTATAATCTCAGAAGGGAGTGGTGATGCTTGAGCAGAGTCCGCAGAGGCGGCTCCTGGCCTGTCGTGAGCGCAGCCGAAGGGCTGGCGGTTCATGGCTGCCGATAGGGCGTGGGCTCTGCGGATCGTGGGAGCGGTTATGGTTGAGCTATCTGACTTGCAGTGGGATGAACAAGGACTGATGTCTGTGGTGATACAGGACGTGCGCACGGGGGCGGTGCTCCGGCTGGCGCAGATGAATGCTGACGCGCTGGCCCGTACGCGGCGCACAGGTGAGGTGTACTTGTGGGATCCTGATCAGGGGAAGGTGGCGCGGGCGGGCGAGGATCCGCGCGGCGGGCTGCATGTGGTGGACATCCGTGTGGATTGCGATAGCGACGCGTTGCTACTGCGGGTCAATCCTGCCGGGCCGGCCTGCGGCAGCGGCGAGTGGAGCTGTTTCTTTCGCCGCCTGTCATCGCCCCGTGCACTCTCGGCTATCGCTTGGAGCC
>DFBV01000205.1:4100-6507 GCA_002366755.1 Anaerolineales bacterium UBA3071 | reverse complement strand
AGTGAGGCAGTGACGGGAGAACGTATACAGTTTGAGCCACCGCAACTGCCCGAGCAGCCTCTTGACACGGCCAGGGAGCTCCCCGAGTGGCTTGGCGGGGCGCTTTTCTGGCTGCTGATGGCGATCATCGTTGTCTACGCGCTGGTGACCTTCCTGCGAGGAAGAGGCGTACGGCTGGAGTGGGGACGGCTGAGCCTGTTTTGGGTGAGGCTGCGGGCCTGGTGGCGCCGCTGGCGGCGCGGCGTGCGGGAGGCTGCCCAGGGAGTGAGAAAGACATTGGCCGAGCGGTGGGCGCGGCGGAGGCCGGAGGAGCGGGCTGGTCGTCCGGGCCGGGGTTTCTTGCCCTGGCGGCAGCTTTCGCCGCAGGAACGGGTGCGGCTCTTCTACCTCTTCACCGTGCGGCGGGCAGAGGAGCGAGGCGTGCATCGGCAACCTCACCAAACGCCCTACGAGCATACTCCGGCGCTGGAGGCAGGCTGGCCCGACGTCGAAGAGGAACTGGAAGCACTGACCCAGGCCTTCGTCGAGGCTCGCTACAGCGCCCGCGCCATCGCGCCGGATGAGGTGCAGGGCGTGCGGCGGGCGTGGAAGCGGGTGCGTTCGGCGCTGCGGCATGGCAGGCGTGGGGCTGGCGAGAGTGATACTTCTTCTTGCCCCAAAGCGAGGATTCGTGGTTCGTAGTAGCGGCTTCAGCCGCTTTTCGGCCAGTGTACGGCGCTGAAGCGCCTACTACGAACCTTTTCGGCCTCCGCTGGAGAGGGTCTCCGACTACAACCCGCGCTCCTGTTCTTCTCACCAAGAATGCTTGACCCCTGGGTAGCAATGTGGTAGAATGGCAACAATACAACAGAAAGGCCACGTGAGACAATGAGCCGTCCCCTATGGTTCGTGCAACTCATCAGGAAAGCCTATCCGGGCCGCTTTCTGGCGGCCAGGACAACCAAGGTGCCCATCCTGGGCCGTATCGTTGATCGGTTGTTCTTTGACAGCGATGACCTGATCTACCTGCCCCAGGATCAGGTGATTCCCATCAACCAGCCGATCAGCATGCCGGAGGAGATGGTGCTGCCATCGCAGGTGGTGGAGCACTTCATTGAAGGAGCCAGCGTTCACTGGATCATGAACTCCTGCATCTGCCGCCAGGCCGAGGGGTGCAAAGACTATCCCATCGACCTGGGCTGTCTCTTCCTCGGCGAGGCGGCATTGGGGATCAACCCGCAACTGGGACGCCGCGTGACGAAAGAGGAGGCACTGCAACACGTGCGCCGCTGCCGCGAGGCGGGCTTGGTGCACCTGATTGGCCGCAACAAGCTGGATACGATCTGGCTGGGCGTAGGCCCAGGCGACAGACTGCTGACCATCTGCAACTGCTGCCCCTGCTGTTGTCTGTGGGGAACGCTTCCCCACCTCGCTCCCCAGATCAGCCGCAAGATCACCCGCATGCCCGGCGTCACCGTAACCGTGAACGGGCGCTGCACTGGCTGTGGAACGTGCACTCAGAGTGTGTGCTTCGTGGACGCCATCCACCTGGTGGACGGCAGTGCTGTCATCGGCGACGAGTGCAGGGGCTGTGGCCGCTGCGTCACTGTCTGCCCTGAAGAAGCCATCGAGATGTCGATCGAACATGACCAGTTCGTGAGAGAATCCATCGCCCGCATATCGCCACTGGTTGATGTGTCGTAATCATCTGCTACCTGTTATCGAGATTTCCGGTTAGCATCACTTTTGGGTCCCACTGCTGTGTTTGGTATCCGACATATCGTGCGCCCCTGGCCCATCTGCTGAAGCAGGTTGGAGTGGCATTGGCAACATGTTTCCATCTGCTCATCAATACGCATCAGACCGCCATCACCGCATCGCCGTCGTGGGCACAACGGGATCGGGCAAGACGACGCTGGCGCACCGCCTGGCCCAGCGTCTTGGATATCCTCACGTCGAACTGGATGCGCTCAACTGGGGCCCCAACTGGACGCCCGCCCCGGTCGGCGTCTTCCGCCAGCGTACTGCCCAAGCTCTGAGCGGCGACACCTGGACCGTGGACGGCAACTACAGCAAGGTGCGCGACATCGTCTGGAGTCGGGCGGACACAGTGGTGTGGCTGGACTACGCCCTGCCGATCATCATGGGGCGGCTGGTGTGGCGCACCTTTCGACGGATCTTCACCCGCGAGGAACTGTGGAGTGGCAACCGCGAGCGGTTGTGGGAGCAGTTCTTCAGCGACGATTCCATCTTGCTTTGGGCGCTCCGCACCTACCGCAGACGGCGCCGGGAGTATCCCGTTCTCTTGGAACAGCCAGAATACGCTCATCTGGCAGTCGTGCACCTGGGCTCGCCACGCGAGACACGGAACTGGCTTGCGTGTCTCAGTAGACCCTGCGTAACTGCTCAGGCTGCCACGGAATTGGAT
>DFBV01000205.1:0-4070 GCA_002366755.1 Anaerolineales bacterium UBA3071 | reverse complement strand
GGGGCTGGGAGCATAGGTTGAGTACTAGCGATCCCGCTGGTGATACCGGATCTTCCGAGTTTCCGACCACGGACACAGCAATGGTACATGAGAGGCCCAACCGAATCGACCTAGAATCCAAGTTCCTGGGCGGCATGGTGGGGAGCGCGCTGGGCGATGCCATCGGCGAATTGGCCTTTCGAGGCCTGGACGAGGCGGCCTTGCGCTCGGGAATCGCACGAAGCGACGTCCTCAGGTACACGGACGACACGGCCATGGCCATCGGCCTGGCCGAGTCCATCACCCAGGTCGGACGCCTCGACCCACAGCACCTGGGCGATACCTTCCGCAGGAACTTCAACCGCGAGCCCTGGCGGGGATACGCAGCGGGTCCGCCTACCATCTTCCATCTGGTGGACCGGCAAGGCATGTCCTACTCGGAGGCCGCCCGCAGCCTGTTCGGCGGACAGGGTTCCTTCGGCAACGGGGCGGCCATGCGCATAACGCCGGTCGGGCTATTCTTCCACGACGCCCCGGACCTCTACGAGCAGGCCCGCTCCTCAGCCACTGTGACCCATGCCCATCCCATCGGCGTGGACGGCGCCGCTGTTCTGGCCACGGCCATCGCCCAGGCCGTGACGTTGGATCCGCGTCGGCCCTTCCCGCTGGAGAGCTTCTCCCAGAGCCTGGTGGACTGCGCCCGAACGCCGGAGATTCGAGACAAGATGATCCTGGTGCGAACCTTGATGGCCGATGGCGTACCTCCTGCTGAGGCTGCCAGGCAGTTGGGCCAGAGCGTGGCCGTGCACCAATCCATGCCCTTTGCGGTCTACGCCTTTCTGTGTCATCCGGAGGCGTTCGATGCCTGTCTCTTCTGCGCCATCCTGCACGGCGGCGATCGGGACACGCTCGGCGCCATGGCCTGCGCCATATCGGGGGCCTATCTGGGGATCGAAGCCATCCCGCAGGCCTGGCGTGAGAAGAGCGAGAATCGCCAGACCATCGAAACCCTCGCGCTCGAATTGGTAGCATTGATAGCGATGAGCGAATGAGAGCAGTGAGGCCGCTGCACTCCCTCCTGGAGAAAGCTCTTGAAACTGAATGCCCGCATACACGCCGCCATCAACAGCACCGAGCGGCGAAACTATCGCCTGGGCGTGACCAACGGTGTGTTCACCCAACTGGCCATGAACATCACCCATCCCAGCCTGGTGCTGCCCGTTTTCGTCCGAGTGCTGGGCGGCTCCAACACCCTGGTGGGCTCCCTCTCTGCCCTTCGCTTCGGCGGGTGGTTCCTGCCCCAGTTCCTGGTCGCCGGTTGGATTCAGCCCCAGCGACGCAAGGTTCCCATATCGGTGGCCCTGGAGATAGTGCGGGTAGCCGTCTATGCCACGCTTGGCGTCCTCACGTACAGTCTGGGCCTTTCTAACCCCAGCCTGTTGCTGTTCATCTTCTTTGCCCTGTTCAGCCTCTCCCGCTTGACCGCAGGCGCCGGGGCGCTGGCGCGGACCGATGCCATTGCCAAGATCGTTTCGCCAGCCCGTCGGGCAGCCTTCTTTGCCACCCGCAACTTCTGGGGCGGTGTGGTCGTCTTCGGGGCGGGCATTCTCGTGCGCTATGTGTTGGACGAGAATCGTGGCTGGCTGTTCCCGGCCAATTTCACGCTCCTTTTCGGCTTGTCCACGCTCTGTTTCCTCGTGGCCTTGTTGGTCTTCGCACGGGTGAGGGAACAGGCGGGCTCAGCGGGGCTGCCGCACCATTCGCTCAAAGAGCAGTTGGCGCGTGCCCCCGGCCTGGTCAAAGGGGACCCAGCCTTCCGTCGCTACGTTCTGGTGCGCATCCTGCTGAGTATGACGCGTCTCTCGGCACCCTTCTATCCCATCCTCGCCCTGGAAAGACTCGACGCACCAGCATCTATGGTGGGCTTCTACATGTCAGCCATGACCCTGAGCCGCGTCCTTTCCAATCCGCTGTGGCAGAGGATAAGTCAGAGCCGAGGCAACACCTTCCTGGTCAAGACATCCGCTCTGCTCACAGTCCTGGAGCCGTTGACAGCGGTGGCTTTGCCCTGGCTCATGCGATTGGCCGGGCTCACCGTGCAGCGCGCCGGACTGCTGCCCGCCTACGTCTTCTCCCTCGTCTTCCTGATTGCTGGCAGCGCACAGAGCGGGCGTGGCATAGGGCTGATGGCCTTGCTGCTGGACATGGCTCCGGATGCGGAGCGGGCCAGCTACATCGGCCTGGTGAATACAGTGTTGGGCTTCGTCAGCCTTCTGCCCATTCTTGCGGGTGCTGTCATCGACAGGATAGGCTTCGAGCCTATCTTCGTTTTGGCCACACTTCTGCTCCTGTGTGCCTATCTGGCTACGTTGGGATGGCAGGACGAGAGCAAGCCCCAGCCGGTGGGCAGGTCATGAGTTCAGAATCTGCTCCATGACCTGGTGATGATATCTTGACCCAAGTACAAAACGCTCTTGACGAACGGGCATCGGTGTGGTAGAATGAGCAAGAGGTAACATAGAAGTCGAACCATGACTCCACTGAAAGAACTGCTAGACTCGCCACTGAGGCACAGAGGGCACGGGGATTCTTAGGGCCTGTAAATAAATAAGTTCCCCAATCGTGTCATTGCGAGGAGCGCTTTTTGCGACGAAGCAATCTCCTTCCTAGACAAACGTGGGGATTGCTTCGCAAAAAACGCTCGCAATGACATCGTGTCGGGAAGTTATTGTTTTACGGACCCTTAGGGTGTCTCTCAAGAAGTCAATGTCTCTTGCGTTCGCTGCTGAACAACTTTGAGTCGCACCTTGATTTTTCCTCTGTGTACTCTGTGTGCTCTGTGTCTCTGTGGCTAAATGACCTTTTCCCGGGGAGTCAACCATTGGTTCACCAACTCTCACGTCTGGCACGCGTGGCGGCAGGAGATTGATGAAGCCCGAAGATCAGGCCCGGCAACGGATTGATGCACTGCTTGAAGATGTGGGTTGGCAGGTGCAGGACCGCGTCGAGATGAACCTGGGCGCGGCCGTCGGCGTCGCCGTGCGCGAGTTCCCGTTGCGTGCCCAGGGCGACCCTGCCCCTACGGTTTACGCCGACTACCTGCTGTTCGTCGATCGCAGGGCCATTGGCGCTGTGGAGGCCAAGTCGGAGGGCACGACACTGAGCGGCGTCGAGTCTCAGTCGGCCAAGTACGCCATCGGCCTCATCCCCACCATCTTCCGGAAAGCCCAGAACAAGATACAGGACCCGGCCAAGCTGCGCCGTCTGATCCGGATGATCGACGACGAGACCTGGGTCGGACTGGACATTGACGTCAAGGGCGACATTTACGAGGGGTTGCTGGAGAAGAACGCCCAGGATGTCAAGTCCGGCGCGGGGCAGTACTTCACCCCCCGCCCGCTGATCAAAGCCATGGTCGACGTGATGCAGCCGGCCCCTGGGCAGACCATCTGCGACCCGGCGGCGGGCACCGGCGGCTTCCTGCTGGCGGCCTACGACTACGTGGGTAGCCACAGCACCCTCGACCGGGACCAGTGGCATCACCTGAGCAACGAGGCCCTGCACGGCTGGGAGATCGTGGACAATGCGGCTCGCCTCTGCGTGATGAACCTGTATCTGCACGGCATCGGAGTGGACGGCGACCGCAGCCCCATCCGCGTGGACGACAGCCTGGCCGCTGACCCCGGCGAGCGTTTCCACATGGTGCTGACCAACCCACCCTTCGGCAAGAAGAGCAGCGTCACCTACGTCACCGGCGAGGGCGAGATCAGGCGGGAGTCGCAGACCGTGGTGCGGGACGATTTCTGGACCTCCACCAGCAACAAGCAACTCAACTTCGTCCAACACGTCAAGACGTTGCTGAAGATCCATGGCAAGGCGGCCATCGTCGTGCCTGACAACGTGCTCTTCGAGGGCGGGGCTGGCGAGACCGTGCGCCGCAAGCTGTTGCACGAGTGCGACGTCCACACGCTGCTGCGGCTGCCCACCGGCGTTTTCTACGCCCAGGGCGTCAAGGCCAATGTGCTCTTCTTTGACCGCAAGCCCGCCAGCGAGACACCGTGGACGAAAGAGCTGTGGATCTACGACCTGCG
>DFBV01000200.1:5316-6289 GCA_002366755.1 Anaerolineales bacterium UBA3071 | reverse complement strand
GAAACCAGCAAAAGTCATCCTGAGCTTGTCGAAGGAGACTTTTGCGGCTCATGGACTGAAGAACTCGCTCGAAACCACCCTGCGATGGGCTCAGGGTGATTTCACGCTAGACACCGTCGGGAAGCTATTCTTTTACAGTCTCTAAGGGAGGAAGCAAGGGGATGAGCAGTATCTGTGTTATCGGAACGGGATACGTGGGTCTGGTAACAGGCGCATGCTTCGCCGACCTGGGCCACCAGGTGATCTGTCTGGACATTGACGAAGAGAAAATCGAGAAACTCAAGCAAGGCATCATGCCCATCTACGAGCCGGGATTGGAGGAGCTCGTCCAGCGCAACGTTAGGGGCGGTCGTCTCTCCTTCACCACCGACTACTCCAAGGCGCTGGCGAATGCCGAGTTCGCCTTCGTCGCTGTGGGCACCCCCTCCGGCGTGGATGGCGAGGCCGACCTCCGATACGTGCGGGCGGTGGCCGAGTCCATCGCCGATGTGGTGAACCATTCCATCATCATCGTCAACAAGTCCACCGTGCCGGTGGGCACCGGCGACTGGGTAGCCGACATTATCACCAAACGCCGCGTAGGCAACGACCTGGATTTCGCCGTCGTCTCCAACCCAGAGTTCCTGCGCGAGGGTTCAGCCATCAGCGATTTCATGAGTCCCGACAGGGTGATCCTGGGCTCGCTGGATCGGGAGGCGGCCAACCATGTGGCCCAACTCTACCTGAGCCTGCGTTGTCCGATCATGGTCACCGACCTCCGCACCGCCGAGATGATCAAGTATGCCTCCAATGCCTTCTTGGCCACCCGCATCTCCTTCATCAACGAGATTGCCAACATCTGCGAGGACTTGGGGGCCGACGTGCGAGAGGTTGCCACGGGCATGGGGTACGACAAGCGCATCGGGCACCATTTTCTGGACGCCGGTCTGGGCTGGGGTGGCAGTTGCTTCCCCAAAGACGTGAAGGCGCTGGC
>DFBV01000200.1:572-5228 GCA_002366755.1 Anaerolineales bacterium UBA3071 | reverse complement strand
ATCGGTGTCCTGGGCCTATCCTTCAAGCCCAACACCGACGACACCCGCGAAGCCCCGGCGCTGGAAGTCATCCATCTCCTCCAGAACGAGGGGGCCATCATCCGCGCCTATGACCCGGCGGCGATGGAGACGGCAGCCGTCATGATGCACAACGTCACACTGTATGAGGACCCCTACCAGATGGCCGAAGAGGCCGACGCCTTGGTGCTGGCGACGGAGTGGAACGAGTTCAGGCACCTGGACTTCGAGCTCATCCGCGAATCGATGCGCCAGCCGGTGATTATGGATGGGCGGAATCTATGGGATCCCCAACGGCTGCACGCCATTGGCTTCACCTATTTCGGTGTTGGGCGGGGAGTGCAATCCGAGAACGGTTGACCGCCCATCCCGCAGGACTTGACCGATGTCAGGGGGAATAAGGGTTCCAGCGAGGTGCTGAGCGGGGTCGCGTGCCATCTGCCTTCAGCAACTTGACATTGCCTTGTCTATGCCATGGGCGGCTGATCAGAACCAGAAGCGCGGCCGCAGTTGTCGTTCCATCTGCATGCCGACTTCCTCCACCAGCATGTTAGCGAAGCGGCCCAGCCAGCGCCGCAAGCGGCGTCGTCTTGGCTTCACGTAGATGAGGCGCCGGGGCACCTTGCCCAGCTCCATCGCTAACTCGATGGCCCGTTCCTGGTCGCCCAACTCATCCACCAGCCCCAGTTCCAGCGCTCGCTTGGCCCAGAAGAGTTCACCGGTGGCCAATGCCCGCGCCGCATCCGGTTCCAATCCCCGCGCCTCCGCCACGGTGGACACGAATTCCTCGTGGAACTCATCCACCAGCGCCTGGGACTTCTCTCGCTCTTCATCCGTGGGCGCCCGCCAGAAGGCGTGCATGTCCTTCAGCTTGCCGCCTTTGCTCACCTCCATTCGCACGCCCAGCCGTTCCATCAACTCGCTCACCACCGGCCAGAAACTGAGCACGCCAATGGACCCAATCACGGCATGGGGGATGGCGACGATCCTCTGAGCTGGGCAACTGATGAGGTACGCGCCGGAGGCGCACGTGCCGCGCACGAAAGCGATCACCGGCTTCTCGGCTGCCAGTTTGCTCACTGCCAGTTGCAGATAGGCGGAGGTAGGCACCTCGCCGCCGGGTGAGTCGATATCGAGCACCACGGCCTTGATGGTCTTGTTGCGCCGTAGGGCTTCAAGAATAGGCACATACTCGTCGCTGCGCAATGCCGCGCCGATGGAACCGAAGAGCTGCACTATGGCAATGCGCTCTCGTCGAGGCATCTTCAGACTCATGGGGGTATCTCTCCGTGAATCATGCATTTGGGGTGACTGCTCAGCTACAAGGTGCAACGCACTTCGGTTGTCAAGTGCGTTGCACCCAACAAGCTTGCAGGGTCATTATAGTCCAGAGTGTCAGGATTGACAACCAGGGGTATGGACTCGTCTGCGGCTTCTACCAGCCTGACCCGTCTGAGGGTGATAGCCTGCGGATGATTCTCGTGGCCCGGAGGGGTGCTGCGGAAGCAGCGGGTTGATCGGCGGCTGGCGGAGGCTCCATGACTATGACATGGCGCCCGCGCGCAAGCAAGCCGTCCGAATTGCCATCGTCGAAAGGGCATGATATAATAGCACCCGCTGTTGACTTCAACGACATCTCGCGACGGAGCGAGCGATTTGGATAGACGAAAACTCCTTGACATAGTCCCCCTTTTTGCCGGACTGTCGCTACGCGACAGGGCAGAGATAGAGCAACTGATCTACGAGCGACACTTCGACAGGAACGACATCGTTTTCCTGCTGGGAGCCCCCGCAGACACCCTTCACATCGTCAAATCTGGTCGCGTAAAGGTCATACGCCGTTCCGCTGATGGGAAGGACGTGGTGCTGCGCGTATGTAGTGAGGGACAGATGTTGGGAAACGTGGGGGTTTTCGATGGCAACGGCTATCTGGCATTGGCCCAAGCCGTCGAACCTACCAGCACATTCTGCATCTCTCGCAGCGACTGCTTTGACTGGATAGACCGCTGCCCAGCGTTCGCCGGCGCGGTGATTGCTGATCTCAGTCGGCGATTGCGGGGTGCCACAGATCTCATCTGCAGCCTGGCGGTGGATCGGGCGGAGCAGCGAATCGCCCGAGCGTTACTGCGGCTGGCCGCCAATTCTGGGCAGTTCACCGACGACGGAGTGATGATCGAAATGCACCTTACCCGTCAGGATGTGGCGGATATGACCGGCACGACGGTGGAGACGGCTATCCGCACGATGAGCAAGTTCCGTCGTCAAGGGCTTCTCCACGCGCGGCGAAGGCGGGTCGTGCTGGCTGACCTGGAACAACTGCGGAATATTGCCCACACCCACTGGATGGTGAGAGATCTGGGGGTACTGCAGGATAGTATGTGCCTCCCGTAGAAAATGCTCTGCTTCCAACAGAAGATGCCAAACGAAGCCAGCTCGGGTAAGGGCTGGCTTTGCTGCGTTGTAAGGAAATCCTTCCTGGAGACTCACTACCCGACAGTTCTTGAACACGAATGCCACGAATGGACAAATTCCACGAATTGCACTGATATTCATGGGAAAAGCATTTGTGACTCCACTGAAAGAACTGCCAGACTCGCCACTGAGGCACAGAGGGCACGGGGATTCTTAAGGTGTCTTTCAAGAAATCAATGTTCTTTGCGTTTGCTGCTGAACAACTTTGAGGCGCACCTTGATTTTTCCTCTGTGTACTCTGTGTCTCCGTGGGTGAATGACCTTGTTTCAGGGGAGTCATTTGTGAAATTCGCACATTCGTGCTATTCGTGATGAAGATTCGGGTGTCCGGACGAAGTGTCCATTAGGGCTTGCGTCCCCCTGCTCAACGTGGTATAATCCCCTGCTCCGAGAGGGACTGATCCCTCTCCTGACTGGGATGCACGCGGCGGCCGCATAGCGAGCCTCGGAACGGGAGCGGAATGGGCCGGAACAAAGAACCCTTGCCTAGCGATAAGCTCAAGGTCGTTAGGACGGCCCCTCTTTTCGGCGCTTTGCCGGAGAGGGACCGGTCCACAGTAGCAAACCTGCTGGGTGAGCGACGCTATGGCAAGGATGAGTACATCTTCTTTGAAGGCGATCCACCAGAAGCGTTGTACATCGTTTGGGCAGGACGGGTTAAGCTCCTGCGCCATTCGCGGGAGGGCCGCGACGTGGTGCTGGACGTGATGGGACCCAACCGCTTGTTGGGTGAGATGGCGGTCTTCGGGGGTGCTCCCTACGACTTCACTGCCCAGGCCATGGAGCCTACGGCGCTGGTCACCATCGCCCGGCAGGATTTCCTCGCATTGCTCCGTCGCTTCCCCCGACTTTCATTGGCGGTGATCGCGGAACTGGGTCGTCGCCTGCGCAGTGCCAGCGATCTGGTGCACAGCCTGGCCGTGGAACGGGTGGAGCGGCGCATCGCCCGGGTGCTCCTGAAAATGGCCGATGCGGCCGGCAAACCTGCCGACGGCGGCGGCACGCTCATTGACGTGACACTGACCCGCCAGGACGTGGCCGACATGGCCGGCACGACCGTGGAGACGGCCATCCGCACCATGAGCCGCCTGCGCCGGCAGGGAATGCTTGATACCAAACGAGGTCGGGTGGTGATCCTTGACTGGGGCCGACTGCAGGCCGTGGCCGAGGATCGGGCCAATGACAACGGAAGGGGCTGAAGCTGATGCGGGCGGTGGTGCAACGAGTGAGTGAGGCCTCAGTGACGGTAGGAGACCAGATCGTAGGTCAAATCGGTCGCGGGTTCCTCGTGCTGCTGGGCGTGACCCACGGGGATGGAGAGAAGGAGGCCCGCTACCTGGCCCGCAAAATCGCCCACCTGCGCGTCTTCGAAGATGACGCCAGCAAGATGAACCTCGCTCTGGCCGACGTGGGCGGCAGTGTCCTGGTGGTCTCGCAGTTCACCCTCTACGGCGACGCCCGCAAGGGCCGCCGTCCTGGCTTCACCGATGCCGCCCCGCCCGGCGTGGCCGAACCGCTGGTGGCGCGCTTCGCCGATTTGTTGCGGGAAGAGGGTGTGCCGGTGGCTGAGGGTCAGTTCCAGGCCGTCATGCAGGTACGGCTCTGCAACGACGGCCCGGTGACGTTGATCCTGGATACGGCGCAGATGATGCGCTGAGGGGCCCCGCATCTGACAGCGGCCAGCGGCACAACGGCTGGGAGTTCAACCGCTGGGCGACTCTGACGACGGATGAAACTGGTAAAGACACCCTCAAAACACGACACAAATCTCAAGAACCGCCTCGATTCCTCTTCGCAGGTGGTCGCCAGAAATCAAGAAGATACTCGAAAGTAGTACCCATCGTGATGTAGTTTGAAGGCCAACCGAAGATGCCTACCTTGTTCACAATATTCATGCGATCCCAGATTATCGTATTCCTCAATTCATAGCCTGCTCTACGTAGAGCCTCTACCACGACAATATGCAGTGTGATGCGCGTATTATTCCACCACACATCCGGTATGTTGATCACACAATGGCCTTTGGGTTTTAGTAGTGGCAACATTCCGGCGAAAATCTCTTCCATTGCCTTACCAAACTCTGCTGGATCCAAAGTGCCCAAGTCACGAGGGTCTTGGCTGTATTGTTCGACCTCCATATACTGTTCATTCTTCCTCAGATCACCT
>DFBV01000200.1:0-560 GCA_002366755.1 Anaerolineales bacterium UBA3071 | reverse complement strand
TACCAGCGTTGTTCCACTCCCAAGAAATGGATCGACAACTAATTCACCTCTATGTGTGAACAGCGAAATGACCTTGTTAGCAAGGCTGATGGGAAATACCGCTGGGTGCAGTTTCTTGTCTCGAATATCACGCTTTTCATAGTAGAATTGCCAGACTCCGAGTTGGCACTTTAGCCATTCTTTTGCAGTGAGGCAATTGATGTGAGACGGCTTGCAATCGCACGTTCTCCCGTAACCGATATCAAGGGTTTTCCCCTTCTCAGTAGCAGTGGCTTGTGTCATATCTCTACCCACCATCCTCTTTTCTTCATCATAGCGGGCCAATTGTGTGCAGATTGCACCACAGAAGCATTCAGAAGCCAACTTTAGGCAAGGGAAGCAGGTATGGCAGAACGCGCCAGGAGACCCCCGACTGGATTCGTGAGGCCAGTGTGTGGTATATTCAAAGGGCTCGCTGGGCGACGCGGAGCCTATTCGTCCAGCCGGAAGCGACCCTGGTAGCGATCGGCCGGGTATCTGCGTCCACTGGCGGCCAGCTTCTCCAGCACCGCCGTGGCGAT
>DFBV01000256.1 GCA_002366755.1 Anaerolineales bacterium UBA3071 | reverse complement strand
GAAAGAACTGCCAGACTCGCCACTGAGGCACAGAGGGCACGGGGATTCTCAAGGTGTCTCTCAAGAAATCAATGTTTTTTGCATTTGCTGCTGAACAACTTTGAGTCGCACCTTGATTTTTCCTCTGTGTACTCTGTGTCTCCGTGGCTGAATGACCTTTTTCAGGGGAGTCGTTTTACGCTTTACGCCACCAGCCGTTCCAGCATCCACTCCGCGGCCTCGAACCGCGCTAGCACTCTCTCCCGCCCCAGGATGGCCAGCGTGCCGAAGAGAGGCGGAGCGACTTTCTTCCCCGTGGTGGCCACGCGCAGGATGCCGAGAAGCTGCCCGACCTTCAACCCCAACTCCGCCGCCAGCGGCCGCAGCATTCCCTCTAGAGCGTTCGCGTCGAACGAAGGGAGCTCGGCCAAGGCGGCGCGGGCAGCGCGCAGCGCGATCAGCGATTCCGCCGGCGTCATCTTCTTGCCCACGAGCATCTCCGGCTCGTAGCTCAACACGTCGGTGAAGGCAAAATCCACCAGCGGCGTGGCATCGGTCAGCAGCTTTGTGCGCTCCTGGATCAGAGGCACGAACTGCCGCAGTTCCGGCCTGGCTTGCATCTTCTCCTCCGGCATCCCCAGATCAGCGGCAACGAAAGGCACCAGCCGCTCGCATAGCTCATCCTCGCTCAAGCTGCGGATGTAGACCCCATTCATCCATTCCAGCTTGTCGAAGGGGAAGGCCGCCGGAGAAGAGTTGATGTCCTCCAAAGCGAAACGAGAGATAGCTTGCTCGCGGGTGAAGATCTCCACCTCGGGATCGTAGGACCAGCCAAGGCCGGCCAGGAAATTGAACATCGCTTCCGGCAGGTAGCCCGCGGCGCGGAACTCCCTGACGAACACAGGATACTCCTCGCCGCCCCCTCCCTTCTTCCGTTTGCTCATCTTGCCCTTGCCGGTGGGGTTGAGGACGATGGGCACATGAGCATAGACGGGTGGCTTCCAGCCGAAGGCAGCGTAAAGGTGGACGTGCATGGGCACGCTGCTCAACCATTCGTCGCCCCGCATGATGTGGGTGATGGACATGTGGTGGTCGTCAATGACGTTTGCCAGGTGATAGGTGGGCCAGCCATCGGATTTGAGCAGCACAGGGTCGCGGATGTTGGCGTTCTCCCAACAGATGCGGCCATAGACGATGTCGTCGAAGCAGACCTCTCCTTCCATAGGTACCTTGAGCCGCACGACGGGCACCACTCCCTGAGCTTCGTACCCAGCGCGCTTCTCGGGGGTCAGATAGCGGCAGCGGCGGTCATAGCCGATCTGGGGAGCACCACGGCGCCGCTGCTCCTGTCGCAGTTGGGCCAGCCGCTCCGAGCTGCAGTAGCAGGTGTAAGCGTGGCCGCTGTCTATAAGCCAGCGTGTGTATTCCTGGTACATATCCAGCCGCTGCGACTGGAAGTAGGGGCCGTAGTCGCCACCCACCTCCGGGCCCTCGTCCCAATCGAGCCCCAGCCAGCGCATACAGTCCAAGATGTCGTCGAGGGAGTCGGGCACGTAGCGGGTGCGGTCCGTATCTTCGACCCGCAAGATGAACTTGCCACCGTGACGACGGGCGAAAAGCCAGCCGAAGAGCGCTGTGCGCGCCGACCCGACGTGGAAATAGCCGGTCGGGCTGGGCGCCATGCGCACGCGAACGGTGTCGGTCATGGGTTATCTCCTCTGGTCGTCTGTTGGATCAGCGTCCGATACAGCACATAGTTCCGATACGGCACCCCGCGGCGCAACCGGCCGTCCACCATGGGCACGTAGCCGCCGCTGGCCAGGAGTGGAGGCACGGTGGTCTCGATTTCAGCGCGGATGGCCGCTTCGTCCTGGTATAGCACCCGCAGATCAATGCCGCCGATGAGCGCCAGCCACCGCCCGTAGCGGGACCGCAGCGGTACGTAGTCGGTGCCCGAAGGCTTGCTGTCGCCTGACCAGAGGCAGTTGATCCCCGCCTCCAGGCAGACGGGCAGCAGCGGCCCCACGTGCCCGTGCGTATCCCAGATGAAAATCTCGATCCCCGCCTGCCGCAGCCGCTCGATGATGCGGTGATAAGCGGGCAGCAGAAAACGGCGGAAATGCGGCGGCGAGACCACCGGCGCGTGGTTGGAGGCGATGGGCTCGTCGAAGATGGCGTAGTCGAACTGCACCTCCCGCAACGCCCGTTCAATGACCGCCAGCGTGAAGTCGGTGATGAACATTGTCATCTCGTCCAGCAGCTTCGGGTCATCGTGCACCAGGTAGAGCACGTCTAGCAGGCTGAGCCAATCGCCGACGGCCAGCGATTGCAGCCAGCCCCGCCAGGCCGTGATGCCCAGCGGATAGTCCCGCTCCCGCCAGCACCGCACCTGCTCGCTCCAGTCAGGCGGGTAGCGGCGCGGGTTCGAAGCATCGTAGCCTCGCCGCAGCCGCCGCAAGTCGGCACGCCTGCGCAGCCGCCCCTCGAAGGGCTCGCTCATGTACAAGTTCAGCGAGACGTCTGTGCGGGGACCGAAAAGCTCCCAGCGATCAAGGCCGAACAACTCGGCAACGCTCGCCCCGCGAGGGAACCCCTCGTCGTACCAGCGCTCCAACACGTCGTCCCGGATGTGGAAGTCGTAGGTGGATGGTCGGTCTGGCTGGCCGAAACGCAGCGTCTCCAGAAAGCGCTGGCGAGCGTTCATTACCGCTCGTCCCCTGCCTGGACCGCCGGGGCAGGAACCTGAGGATTGAAGCGCCACTTCCTGCAAACTGAGTTGAGTCTCAACGCCTCGCGCAGCCATCGGTCGGTATCTCGTATCTGCCATCTTCTCTGTATGCGGTAGGTGGGCGACGGGCGGAAGGTGCGCCGCACCGCCTCCGGCTCAACGTTGCTCACGATGTCCATCTCTTCCAGTGAGCCGGTGCCCAACCCCGCCTGGTGACAGTAGTGCAGGTAGCCTACGCTTTCGATGGGGAACCCCATCAAGTCCGCTGTCAGAGCGTCGGCGGCCAGGAAATCAGCGCTGGCCACGGCGATGCGCCATGGTAGAGCGTCGCCATGCGTGGGGCCGTCCCCTTCCATGGCCTCCCAGCCGTCAATGATGCTCAGGTGCGGATGCAGCAATGGAGCCAGGGCGAACAGGTTCAGATTGAGGAGCGGCAGGCTCTGGTGCATCCGTTGCTTATCGCTGCCCTTGGAGCGGCTGAGATAGGCCGCCTTTGTCCATTCCATCAGCGACAGGTTCTTGATCCAGACAGGCAGATCGGCGTAGAGGCCACGGCCGGCCAGCGCAAACCCAACTGATGGCTGCATCGGTTGATCGGCACAGCCCCTGCCACTTCGAGCGGTTTCCAGTAGATTCGCTGGCGGGCAGGTAGCCCATCGGCTGATGAGGCTGCCCATGATCATGTTCTTCAACGACAGGGTGACGATGACTGCGTCGTGGGTCTTGGGCGGGCCGATGGCGATGCGGCAATCGCTCTCCAGCGCTGTGCGGGCGACGTGCAGCGTCAGCGGGCGCATGCGGTGATCGAACACGCGCACAGCCGCCGGCTCGTCACTGTTGAGGTCACGCAGTTCCACGCCTGCATACTCGTCAGGCAGGCTCAGGTAGCCATAGTTGGCGAATCCCTCCCAGGTGCTTCTGGTCGCCGCGCCCTCGCCGATGACGACAGGACCATCGTAGTGGCAGCGCAGCCAGTCGAGCAGCGCTCGCACCGCCTCCACGTGGGTGGCCGAGAGAGGCCGCTCGGTGGAGACGAAGTTGGGCTTGATGAGCACGCGCTGCTTTCTCACCCAATCGATCTGATCGCCGACCAGGTCTAGTGCTTTCAGGATATTCTCTCGCCGGTCGTCGCCCCGGATCAAGGCAACTTTGCTTGCAGCCATCATTCCTCAATGCTGTCCAGTAGCCTTTAGACTGACGATCATTTTAGCACAACTTGGCGGGTTTGACAACGCGCGGGGCTGCGGCGCGGCTTGCCATGTTCCAGAAGGCAGTCAACTGATTTGACTTCCTGTCCCAGATGTGCTATAGTAAAACACTGTATTGAGGCTCTGGCTGGGAGCCTGGGGTGTGATGGGACGCTGAGGTCCCGTTGTTGCAATGATTGTGAGGTACTAGCATCGCCAGACAAAGAACACGCATCAATGAAGCGATCCACGCTCGCGAGGTACGGGTGATCGGTGCTGACGGCAAACAGGTCGGCATCATGCCCGTCCGTAGGGCGCTGGATCTGGCCTATGAGGGCGGACTGGATCTGATCGAGATCGCCCCTCAGGCTAACCCGCCTGTCTGTCGTATACAGGACTACGGCAAGTATCGGTTCGAACAGACCAAGCGGGAGAAGGAGGCTCGCCGTTCGCAGAAGAGAGTCGAGATCAAGGAAATCCGACTTCGCCCAAAGACCGGTGAGCACGACATCGCCGTTCGCGTCCGTGCTGCCCGCCGTTTCCTGCAGCGCGGCGCCAAGGTCAAAGTATGGCTGCGTTTTCGTGGCCGAGAGGTGACGCATCCTGAGGTGGCGCTGACTTTACTGCAGCGGATCGCCGATGAGTTGTCGGACGTCGGGGAGGTGGAACAGCGACCTACTCGCCAGGGGCGTACGATGCTGATGGTCTTGGCCCCAGCCCCCGGCAAGAAGACGCGAGCCCAATCGAAGAAAGAGGATGCGGAGGCACCAGCGACGGGAGAGTCCGGTCCCGATGAGAGCGGGGCGTCTGAGAACCCCTCCGAAGCCCTGGAGAGCTGACATCTTATTGGCTCACTGAGAGCCTTTCGGAGCACGGTGCCTTCGGCTTCCAACCGAGAAACGTAGCCGACAAACCCCCTCGCACAGGGGAGCGGTTCTCCCCTTCAGCAGCGAGGGGGCTTGTGTGCATTGATATGCTAAGGAGCACATAGGAGCTGGCAGAGAGGATCGCTCCTGCACTGGGGTGATTGCCAGGCCCGGCGTGAAGCGTAAAACGTGAAACGTGTGACCAGGTCACGTTTCACGCATCACGTTTCACGTCTCCCTGGGAATGGTAGACACTGTAGTACTCCTCTCTGAATGAAGTGCGCTTTCGCGCAGTGAAGTGAGGTAACTATGCCCAAGATCAAAACGCATAAAGCCACAGCCAAACGGCTGCGCTACAGCGGCAAAGGCAAGCTGATGCGCACCAAAACCGGAAAAAGCCACCTGAGGCGCAAGAAGCCGAAACGAGTGAAGCGACAATTCGACGAAACCTTCGAGGTCACTCACAAGGGGACCCGCACGCGCGTGCGCAAACTGGCGCCCTATTTGAAGAAGAAGTAAGCTGTCCCAGAAGATGATGAGCTTATTGGAACGAGTGTGAGGAAGAGATATGCCCAGAGTCAAACGAGGTGTGACTGCGCGCAAGCGGCACAAGAAAGTACTCAAAATCACCAAGGGACAATACGATACCAAGCATCGCCTCTATCGCCGTGCCAACGAAGCGATGATGAAGTCCCTGTGGTATGCGCATCGCGACCGCCGCGATCGCAAGCGTGATTTCCGTCGCCTGTGGATCACCCGCATCAACGCTGCGGCGCGGCAGAATGGTCTGTCCTATAGCCGTTTCATCCACGGTCTGCAGCAGGCGGGCGTGGAGGTGGATCGTAAGATGCTAGCCGACCTGGCGGTGCGCGATTCCGCAGCGTTTTCCCAACTGGTTAACGTGGCGCGAACTGCCGTCGGCACGTAGAGTCTATCCCAAAGGCCAGCAAAGTTGGCTCCCAGTGGCCGACAGGGGGTTGGCTCTTCGGGGTTTTCGGATGTTTTCTCTATGATCACCAGCCTGGCCAACGAGAAGGTCAAATATGCCCGCTCGCTGCGCCGGCGTCGTCAGCGGACTCGAGAGGGGCGCTTGCTGGTCGAGGGCGTACGTCTGCTGGAAGAAGCCATGAGGGCGGGGTGCATCCCCGCTCTCCTCTTTTTCCAGCCTGAACGATCTGAGTCGCCCCGAGCCCAGGCGCTCCTGGCCCAGGCGCGCGCTGCGGACGTTCCCTGCTTTGCCGTCGCCGAAACCGTGCTGCATTCCTTGAGTGAGATGGTGACACCGCAGGGCATCGTGGCCGTCGTCCCGCAGCCCCAGCTACGACCGCCGGCTGCGTCCAACCTGGTACTGGTCCTTGATCGCCTGCGCGATCCTGGCAACCTGGGCACACTCCTGCGCACCGCCGCCGCGGCAGGGGTGGACGAGGTGTTGCTGGGACCAGGGACGGTAGACCCCTACAACTCCAAGGTGGTGCGGGCAGCCATGGGAGCGCATTTCCGCTTGCCCTTGGCTGTGGGCCTGGGCTGGCACGGAATCGCCGAGCGCCTCAGCGGCCTCACTGTGTGGCTGGCTGATGCTCAGGGAGAACAGGCCTACGATACTGTGAATTGGTGCGCGCAGGCGGCGCTGATCATCGGTGGCGAGGCGACAGGGTCCAGCGACAAGGCTGTCGCTCTGGCCCACGGCCAGTTACGTATCCCAATGTGCGGCGACACCGAATCACTCAACGCTGCCACGGCGGCAGCCGTTATCCTCTTCGAAGCTGCGCGCCAGCGCAGAGTTCAAGAATCAGCCGATTGAGCCGATCAATCTGATTGTTATCCGTTTCATCGGCTTCATCGGCTTCATCACCTTCATCGCACGGCGACACCGAATCGCTCAACTGAGCCGATCAATCTGATTGTTGTCCGTTTCATCGGCTTCATCGGCTTCATTGGCTTCATCGCACGGCGACACCGAATCGCTCAACTGAGCCGATCAATCTGATTGTTGTCCGTTTCATCGGCTTCATCGGCTTCATTGGTTTCATTGGCTTCATCGCACGGCGACACCGAATCGCTCAACTGAGCCGATCAATCTGATTGTTGTCCGTTTCATCGGCTTCATCAGCTTCATCGGCTGACCAGTTTGCTGGAGGATCTATGTCCATCGAGTTTGGTACCGACGGCTGGCGGGCCGTCATCAGCGACGAGTTCACCTTTGACAACCTGCGCAAGGTGTCGCAGGCTATCGCCGACTGGGTGTTGGCGGATGTGGCCTCGTCGGATGTACCCCCTTTGATGGTGGTGGGGTTCGACACTCGCTTCCTCTCCGACCGCTACGCAGCCGTTGTGGCCCGCGTGTTGGCGGGCAACGACATTCAGGTCTATCTAGCGCAGGCAGCTGCTCCTACACCTACGATCTCCCATGCTATTGTCCAAAGGCAGGCAATCGGCGGTGTGATGATCACCGCCAGCCACAATGCTCCTCGCTACAACGGCGTCAAGCTCAAGGCATCCTACGGCGGTTCTGTAGGCCCCGAAGTGGGGCGACGGGTGGAGCGATACCTGAAGGCTAACGAAACGCACGAGACTGCCCCCCGCATGGCGGACTACGAGCAGGCGTTGGCTGAGGGCCGCATCCAGCGCTTCCATCCCTACCCCGATTACGCTGAGCACGTGCGCCATCTGGTGGATTTTGACGTTCTGAGACGCAGTGCCCTACGGGTGCTGGTGGATCCCATGTATGGTTCAGGGCGAGGTTATCTGAGTCGTCTGTTGGCTGAGGCCGGTGTGGAAGTGGACGAGATCCACGGTGAGATGAACCCTGGCTTCGGCGGACTGCATCCCGAGCCCATCGGTCGCCATCTGAGTTCGCTGCTGGAAGCGGTGGGGAGCGGTATCTGGGACCTGGGGCTCGCCACCGACGGCGACGCCGACCGCATTGGCGCTGTCGCCCCCAGCGGACGTTTCGTGGATCCCCACTGCATCTTCGCCCTCACCTTGCGCTATCTCGTGGAGCAGCGCGGCTGGCGCGGTGCGGTGGTCAAGACCGTCTCCACCACACAGATGATCAACCGCCTTGCGGAGCGCTACGGCCTGCCGCTACACGAAACGCCAGTAGGCTTCAACTACATCAGCGACCTGATGCTGCAGGAGCGGGTGCTCATCGGCGGCGAGGAGTCGGGAGGTATCAGCGTACTGGGCCATATCCCTGAGGGGGATGGCGTCCTCATGGGCCTGCTGCTGACAGAGATCGTGGCTGCCAGCGGCGGCTCGCTGGACGATCTGGTGGACGATCTGATGGCCGACGTCGGGCCTTGCGTCTATAAGCGACGGGATGTGAGAGTGCCACCCAATCGCCCTTACAACAAGCAGGAGATGGTGGCTCGCCTCACAGCTAATATCCCTGATAAACTCAGCGGACAGAGGGTCGCCTCGATCAACAAGCGAGATGGGGTGAAGTATCTGCTGACCGGCGATGGCTGGCTGCTGATCCGTCCTTCGGGTACGGAGCCTGTGCTGCGCATCTACGCGGAGGGAAGGAGCGACGATCAGGTGGAGGCATTGCTGCGGGCAGGCGCGGAACTGGCCGGGGTTGGCGAGGAGATGTGACGTGCTGGAGGCTGCTCTGGAGGTGGCCATCGCCACTGCCCGCGAGGCGGGCGAGTTGCTCCGTGCGCGGCTGCAGACTCCGCTCACCACTCGCTACAAAGGCATCCGCGACGTCGTCACTGAGGTGGATCTGGAGGCACAATCACTGATCGTCGAGCGGCTGCAGGCGAGCTTCCCCGACCACGCCATCTGGGCGGAGGAGGGGCATGCGGCGACGGTGGGAGCAGCCGCGGACTATACCTGGATCGTGGATCCGCTTGATGGGACGAACAACTACAGCCGCCACCATCCTACCTTCGCCGTGAGCATCGCCCTGGCACAGGGCAGTGACGTGCTGTTGGGAGCGGTGTACGAGCCGCTGCGCGACTTTCTCTTTTGTGGTCGGCGGGGCCAGGGGGCCTTTGTCAATGGTCGTCCGCTGCGGGTGAGCTCGGTGGAGGAGTGGAGCCAGGCGTTGGTGGCCTGCGATTGGGCGCGGGATGAGACGACGCGTGCACGCGTGCTGCAGATGGTGAACCTCATCATCCCTGAGGTATACACCTTTCGTACATTGGGTGCCGCGGCGTTGGGCTTCTGCTACGTGGCTGCGGGCTGGCTGGATGCCTACTTCAGTTTGAGCTTGATGCCTTGGGACGTGGCAGCGGGAGCGCTGTTCGTGGCTGAGGCAGGCGGCACGGCGACGACGCCGGAGGGCGCACCCTGGTCTCTGGCAGGCGGTGGCTACCTGGCGAGCAATGGTAGGCTGCATCAGCATCTCCTGGATGCTGCTCAGGCAGCGTTGGCAGAGTGCGGGGCTGAACCGAACCCCCGCGCTAAGAGAGCGAAGCCCCTACGGGGCTACAAATGACCAGCCTGAAGGGCTTCGCCCTTTCAGCCCGACGGCTTTAGCCTCGGGGCCTCCAAAGAAAGCCCCACGCTTCCCTGAGAAGCCGCGGGGCTTTTCGCGTCCGGACGCCCACAAGGGACTATGCTATGCTACACGCATCGACCTTGTCTACTTGTCTACTCGTTCCCCCGTTGCCCCGTTGCCTCGTTCCCTCGTCCCCCCTATCAGTAGCGTCGTCGTGTGGTGCGGCCCATGCCCAGGGCCATGAAGACAAAGTACAGAAGCTGAGAGAAGGCCTGCGCCAGCGCGGCGACGTAGGTCAAGGCCGCTGCGCCGAGCACCGATTTGACTTGGGCTGTCTCTTCCCCACTCACCAAGCGGCTGGCCTGCAGCATCTTCATGGCTCGATTGGAAGCATCCAACTCCACAGGCAGCGTCACCAGGGCAAAAAGCGCCCCGCCGGAGAAGAGAAGCACACCTACCCAGGCCAGCCCAGTGATGCCCAGCATCAGGCCGCCGAGGAGGGCGATGTAACCGAGAGAAGAGCCAATCTGCACCAGGGGCACAATGCCGGCACGCAACTTGAGCAGGGGATAGCCTGCCTTATCCTGCATGGCGTGCCCCAACTCGTGGGCCACGATGCCCATGGCCGCGACCGAGGGAGTGCGCGCGACTCCCTGCGAGAGACGCATCACATCGCGGCGGGGATCGTAGTGATCGGTCAGATTGCCTGGGATGGTCTCCACAGTGATGTTGATATCGTGATCCCGCATCAGCGTCTGAGCCACGTCCGCGCCTGTGGCGTTCTGGCGGTTGCGCACTTTGGAGTATTTGCTGTAGGCTCGCTGCACGCGAAACTGCGCATACATGGCCAGCAGCATGGCCGGTAGCCCGAAGAGCAATGGCAAAAGGTTGATAGACATGATCAGTTGTCCTCCTCTCATCGAATAGTCCGCAGAGGCGGCTCCCAGCCGCCGACACCTTTCGCGAAGTTTCGCGAAAGGTGTCGGGTCTACGGTTCTTCGGATAGGTTCTTAGTGTGAGCGTCGGCGTCCCCGGTGTTACAGCGCGTCTGTCTCCGAGGGCACGACCGAGTCGAGCAACAGCGCGTTGGGCACCGAGATGATGCCTTCTGTCGTCTCTAGACGAGTGAAAACGGGTGTGATGCCAACGATCGTTCCCTTGTGCTCCCCCACCTGCACCATCTGGCCAAGCTGGAAGTTCTGGCGCACGTAGTAGCTGGCAACGACGTGGCGGACTACGTGCCTCGCTCCCAGGCCAAAGGCCAGTGCCAGCGCCAACCCCGCAGCGGCGATGAGGATGGTGATGCTGGAAACGAGGATAGCTGTATCAATGCCCAGCATACCGATGGCCAGCACGATGACGAAAACGCTGATCACGTACTGAATCAACCGTCCCAACGAGCGTCCGTAGCCAAGGCCTGCGCCGAGGGCCAGGTTACTCACCATATCGCCGGTGAACTTAGCGCCCATGCGACCAACGATGACCATCAGCAGCGCTCCGATCGCTTTGGGCACGTACTTCAGCAGCAGCACGATCATCTCGGCCAGGTCGGTGAGGCCCATCAACCGCAAAGACGAGATGAGGAAGAAGAGCATCACATACCAGAACAGGAGCTGGCCGACGATGTCCGACAACCCCTTTTTCAGCCCGATTCCTCGCAGAACACCCGTGACGCCCACGCGGTCCACCAAATCGTCGAATCTTAACCGCTTCAGGACGAAAACCAGCACTTTCCGCAATATCCAACTGACGAGCCAGCCAATGAGCAGGACGGCGAGACCAGTGACAAACCCCGGGATGGCCCCGACGGCGTTGCGGTATATCTCCAACAGGGTGTCAATGATAATCTGTGGGTCCATGATCTCCTCTTTCGTATACCATCGTATGCCATCGTATACCAGGCGCACCTGAAATCTGCGGCATGGACAGAATCTGCTGCGTTTGGCAAAATGGATGCTGCGTATCGTACGCTACGCCGGTTGCCATGCTGTCGCCGGCTGGGGGCCCAACAACATGCCGAAGATCACCTCCAGCAACTGGAGCAGCGTAGTGACGAGCCCCTGCCAGGAGAGATCGAGAACGTCTGTGGCCAGATCACCGGTCATGATCCGTTGCATCAAACGGGCCTGGAAGCCTTCTGGCAGGACAATGTCTTCCTCTTGCAAGCGCAAAAGCAGCAGCCGCGCCTGTCGAGACAGGGCCAGCCGAGCCAGACAATCTGGGCAAGCCTCCACGTGCTCCTGGACAAGTTGTGTTTCCTCCTCTTCCAGAAGCCCATCAACAAAAGGAGCGAAGTAGGGTTCGATTTTTTTGCAGTTTTTGATGATAGCCATTATAATGTTCCCAGGTGAATGATAATGATGCCCCCTCAGCTACTTAGCTTGTGGGCAGATATTCTCTACACATACGGGCAAAGGCTTGCTGAAAAGCCAGGCGAGCCCGGTGAATGCGCATCTTCACCGCTCCGATGCGGACGTTCAGGACATCAGCAATCTGCCGATATTCCATCCCTTGCACATCTCGCAAGGTCAGGATCAACCGCTCTCTGTCTCGCAGAGCCATCATCGTATCACGGATGCACTCGATCAACTCACGGCGCAGAGCTGCCTGCTCGGGTGTGGGCTCGGCTCGCGCAGCGGTCCTTATAGGATATTGCGCTTCCTCTGCCTCTGCGATGTCAGCCTCGACTCTCTGGGGGCGGCGTTGCTGCTTGCTAAGTGCGTCCAGACAGGTATTGACGGCAATGCGGTATATCCAGGTGGAGAATGCCGCCTCGCCCCGAAAGCGCTTGATCGAGCGGTAGACCTTGATGAAAACCTCTTGGGTCTGATCTTCCGCTTCCTGGGCCTCTCCCATCATGCGATAGGCGATGGCAAAGACTTGCTCGCGATAGCGTTTGACCAAGGCCTCAAAGGGTCTGGCGTCGTAAGGTAGCGTCTCCTGACAACGCCGGACCAGTGCGGCGTCTGAAAGTTCTGCAAACGAGCTCACTGTAGAATCACCCTCGGTTCCGCCTGCAAAAGGCGGGGGAGTCTGAAGGCCGGATACCCTACAAGCAGGTCGCATTATACCACATGCAAGCCCGTTTGGCTATTTTCTGTTGAGAACCATGTCTGCACGTTACTGTACTCTTTGGACGGAAGGGGGGATGAAAAGTCACATAACTCACCAAGTGAAACCTCTGTCGTTCCTGAATGCAAAGATACCCTTTCCGGCGAACATGTGGCGAGAATAAGATTGTCGCTGTTAGCATGAGCCTATTGTGTGACATCTCCACCCTTTCGCCGTCTAAGGGTATGGCTGGCAATCCAGGTCGTAAATTGGTAGATTGGGTTTGGCTGGTCAATCAGTGTACCAGTCCACCAACGCGCTAATCTGCCAACCTACCTGATTAGTATACCGAAACCATGAGGGTGAACCACAATGAATCTCTTCAATCGCATCGTTGTGGTAGCTATTCTGATCGTGCTCCTGGCCACCACCTTGCTCTCCATGCTTGTTCCCAAGACGATATTGGAGATCCTGCATCAATCCATGGATCAAATCAAAGTCGCCATCCCCTTCTATAACATTTTCTCCGGTGTCTATTGGGCCTACCTGGGCGGTGGAATGGGGGTCATTCTGCTCTGCTTGTTGTTGCTATGGCTGGAGTTGCGCCGCCCTCGCCGCAAGGTTGTTGAGGTGCCTGGCACAGAGGGGCACAGGATGGAAGTGAGCGTCAAGTCCATTGCCCAGCGATTGCAGAGCGACCTGAGCGGCGTGGCGGACGTGAGCCGTGTGAAGCCCAAGGTCATCAGCCGTGGTAAGAAAGTGGACGTCTATCTAGATGCCCAGGTCCACCCTGCCGTGGAATTGCCTATCAAGACCGAGGAGATCACCCAGTTGACGCGTGAGATCGTGGAGGAGCAAATGGGTGTCAAGATAGGGAAGGTGAGAGTGAATATGCAGTATGGGGCAGAAGTGCCTCGCACCGTACCCGAACCGGTGATGCTTCCTCCTGTTGAGCCCACCGAGCCACTCCAGCCTGCGGTGCAGCTTGAACCCGAAGTTGTCACGCCGATCGCACAGGCAGATCGGTTGCTGGAATCGGACAGGGGAGTCGACGTGGAGCTTCTCGACGCTTCATCTGAGGCGTCCGAGGTTGTTGAGGATTCGTAAGCGCCAGCAGTCGCTGACCGAATGCTGGCTTTGCCTGAGTTCTCAGAGATATCATTGGCGGGCAATCCCCGGTTGCTGGCCGAAAGGCCACCGGGCCCCGGGGTTCGCTCATAGATTATGCTGTGTCGTGTTTTGCTCTTTCGCCGCTGTTCTCAACGAAGGGAAAAGGAGAAATGAACATGAAACTTAATGCTCCCAGGAAGATCACCTGGTTGGTCGCTCTGATCCTTGCTGTGCTCGGACTGATCGGCTACCTGGTGACGATCCCCGTCATCACGTCCCTGGCCTTCTGGCTCGTGCTGATAGCTGCTGTGCTGCTGCTGTTGGCCACGTACATGGAAGGCTTGTAACAGATTCACTCAAGGGGCAGTCCCCTCGCTTGGCGGTGGCCCGGCGTTGGAGCGAAGGGGGCTGCCCCCGCCTTGGTCAATCAGCGCTCGTTGGAGCGCGACAACAAGAAGTTTCTACACACCTACATCAACTACGACAAGGAGGAATCTCCAAACATGGACAATCGCAAGCGCTATCTCATCCTGGCGGTCGCTCTGTCGGTCGTCATCGTCGCCGGAGCCTGCATTTGCGGGCAGTGCAGCAATCCTTTTAGCCGCCCCGAGCAGGAACGCCAGGAGGAAAACGTGCCCATCATCAGCGGCGCGGACTTGGAAGAGGCAGTTATGGCCCGCGGCATCGGCGAGAACAACCGGCCCATTGGCATCACGGACAGTTTCAGCGATTCAGAAGACGTCATCTACTGCGTCGTC
>DFBV01000043.1:1297-2962 GCA_002366755.1 Anaerolineales bacterium UBA3071 | reverse complement strand
GACCATGCTTGCCCGCTCCATCGCCAAGTACACTGGCTGCACCTTCCGGCGCATCCGGTTCATGCCTGATATGCTCCGCACCGACGTTACGGGCGTCTCCGTTTTCAACCAGAAGACGCGGGAGTTTGAGTTTCGCCCTGGCCCCATCATGGCGCAGATCGTCCTCACCGACGAGATCAACCGCGCCACGCCCAAGACCCAATCAGCGCTGCTGGAGGCCATGGAGGAGCGACAGGTGACCGTGGACGGCGTGACTTACCCCATGCCCAAGCCGTTCCTGGTGGTAGCGACTCAGAACCCCATCGAGTACGAGGGCACCTTCCCCCTGCCTGAGGCGCAGATAGACCGCTTCATGATGCGCATCAGCATCGGCTACCCCGAGCCGGAGGATGAGATGGACATCCTCGATTCGCAGCGGCTGCGCCATCCCATTGAGGATTTGCACCAGGCGACTGACGTAGGGGAATTCGTGGCTGCGCAGGAAGCGATTAAGCGGGTACACGTGGACGACCTGATCAAAGAATACATCGTCGCCGTGGTCAACGCCACCCGCAAGCATCCCGACGTCTACTTGGGCTCCAGCCCACGAGGCAGCCTGGCGCTGTACAAGACCGGACGGGCGCGGGCAGCAATGGAAGGCCGTGACTACGTGATCCCCGATGACATCAAAGCGCTCGCCCTGCCCGCGCTGGCCCATCGCCTGATCGTCAGCCCCTCGGCCCGCATCAAGAACGTAGATCCCCGCGCCGTGGTGGAGGAAGTCATTAACTCCGTCCCCGTGCCTGGCACACGGGTGAAAGTCCGGTAGGAAACTCATTCATAATGCGTAATTCGTAAATCGCAATTGGCCTCGCGTGGGGCGGAGAACTGCGGATTACGCACTAAACATTACGAATTGACCACCATGCGTCGCATATGGGGTATACTGTTCATCTTGTTCCTGTCCTGGGCTTTTGCCTTGCAGACAGGCAGGCCACTAGCCTACAATCTAGCCTATCTGGTGACGGCGATTATCGTCCTCTCGTACCTGTGGGCCTGGGCTAACGTCACCTGGGTGCTGGTTGGGCGTCATACCCGCGGCCGTCGCTCACAGGTAGGCAAGCTGGCCGAGGAGCAATTCGAGGTCAACAATCGGTCAATCTTGCCCAAGCTGTGGCTGGAGGTGAGGGATCATTCGACGCTGCCCGGGCATCACGCTGGCCGCGTCCTGAGCAACCTCGGCGGCAGGCGGCGGCAGCGCTGGATGGTGCGCACCTACTGTCAGCAACGGGGCCGTTTCCGCCTCGGCCCCATGACCCTCAGCAGCGGCGATCCGCTGGGCCTCTTCCACCTGCAACGTCAACTCCCTGCCACATCCACCATAATCGTCTATCCCGCCACCGTGGACATCCCCGCCTTTGCGCCTTCATCTGGGTATCTGCCGGGCGGCGAAGCTATGCGCCGCCGCACGCACTATATCACCACCAACGTGTCGGGAACCCGCGACTACGCCCCAGGTGATAGTTTCAGCCGCATCCACTGGCGCACGACGGCTCGAACGGGCCGACTGATGGTCAAGGAATTCGAGCTGGACCCCACCGCCGATGTGTGGCTGTTCCTGGACATGGACAGCGCCATACACGTGACCGCGCCGTGGGTGTCTGAAATGGAACGGAGAGGGCCAGC
>DFBV01000043.1:0-1272 GCA_002366755.1 Anaerolineales bacterium UBA3071 | reverse complement strand
GTGACCGTGGCCGCCTCGCTGTCCAAGTACTTCCTGACCCGTCAGCGGGCGGTGGGGCTCATCGCTCACAGCAGGCAGAGAGAGGTCATCCAGGCGGATCGGGGCGAACGCCAGTTGAACAAGATACTGGAAACGCTGGCCGTGATCGAAGCGAGGGGGCACATCCCCATCTCGCAGGTGGTGGCTGCGGAAGGACGGCATCTGAGCCGCAACACGACACTCATCATCATCACCCCCTCCACAGCCATGGACTGGGTGGCGAGCCTGCGCGATCTGCGGAGGCGGGGCGTGCAGGGCGTGGCCGTGCTACTGGCAGCCGACAGCTTTGGTGCAGCCGAGTCGTGGAAAGCCACTCAAGCGGAGCTGATTGCCAGTGGCCTTCTGACCTACCTGGTGCGTCGGGACGACGCGCTGGCCGCCGCGCTGAGCCAGCGAGCAGGAGCGCCGAAAGCACACGCATGAACAAGAGCAAGAGGCCCAAATGACGATGCCACTTCTTGGGAGCGATGACGGAAGCATGTAAGTTGGTGTCGTAGCAGAGAGAGGAATGGCGAATGGATCCTTGCCAAGACCTACGGCGAAAGCTCATCACGGCTCTTCAGGAGCAGAAGACCCGAACCCTTAGGGAGGCGCAGGAGGGGGCCAGACTCCTCCAGGAAGCAACTCGACATGCTCTAGCGGGTGCTCCCCAGCAGGCTGCCTATGGCAGATGGCTCCGCTACCAGCGGGAAGTGCTGTTTCCCGCTCACGGGCAGGCACCGAAGATCGACCTGCAGATCTTGGAGTTGATGCAGGCACCCTGCCACGAGATCCGCAAGAAGGCCCGCGAGTTAGGCGTTGGTGACCTGGGCGCACCGAGTGAGGGAGCCGAAGAACACCCACCAACAGACCTCCCCGCAGAGCAGGAAGAACCGGCGCTGGCGGTGCCCCCTGTCCCGTCAGACACACCCGAGGAGGAAGAAGTTGCCGACCTCGCCGAGGCCNNGATCGAAGAGGCCCCTCCCCTGCCGCCCGACATGCCCGAGGAGGAGGAAGCGGAGGAGGATGAAGTTGTCTACCTCGCGGAGGCCCCTGACGTCACGATCAAGGAGCTCCCCGCTCCCCCGCCAGAGATGCCCGAGGAGGAAGAAGCAGAGGAGGATGAAGTTGCCGACCTCGCCGAGGCCCCTGACGTAGCGATCGAAGAGGCCCCTCCCCTCCCGCCGCACATGCCCGAGGAGAAGGAAGCGGAGCAGGATGAAGTTGCCTACCTCGCCGAGGCCCCTGACGTAA
>DFBV01000029.1 GCA_002366755.1 Anaerolineales bacterium UBA3071 | reverse complement strand
AAGCGCAAGATGATACGGCCACGGTCTTTGGTGTCGCTCTCCACGGCACGGATGCGGCCCAGGTGTTTGAGGTTGTCGTAGAGGTAGTGGGCGGTATCGGCGTATTGGGTGAAGATGAGAACCTTGCTGTGGAGCAGGTCGCCGGGCAGAGGACGATGGCTGGACAGGGTGTGGCCTTCGGTCATCATGGCCATGAGCTGCTGAAGTTTGTTGTCCTCCTGGGGGCCAATGGGCTCGACCAGGCGGGCCATTTCGTCCAGAAGAGCGATGTCGGTGCCCAGGGCGGCCTGCAGTTTAGGCACGTCGAAGTCGGCGATGGGATAGCGATGGCTGGCTTCCTCCAGAGCCTCGTAGAGGGCCAGTTCATCGTCCAGGTCGGATTTGTAGAGGATATCGGTAGCCTCGTCGCCAGCGGGTACCAGGCCGCGATCCAAGGCACCCTGAAAGGCGCTCTGCAGGTCCCTGAGACGGTTGACAGTCTCGCGGAAGGCGTGCACACTGGACTCGAAACGCTTGAAGAGCATCACGCGCATGAGGCCACGCAGGGCCGCGCCAGCGCGTTGGAGCTCCTGGTACCTGTGCTTATTCTGCTGTTCGGGCAGGACGTAGTCGAAGAGAGCGTAACGGGCGTAGGTTAGCTGGCCCATCAGGTCGTGCAACCGTTTGTAGACGCGGCTCTCTCCCGTCGTATCGTCAGGGCCGCGGTAGGTCTCCTCGATGCTGTAGGTGATGGTCTCCAGTTGGCGGTCGGGGAAGACCAGGGGCTGGCCGTTGATCTGCGCATCGGGGTAGTAGGTGCGGACGTGGCGGCGGGTGCGGCGAATGAGGATGTGGTTGAGGACCTCCTGCAGGTCGCGGCTGGGCGCATCCTGGTTGCGCGGCTCCACCTTGTTGAAGAACTCCCGCAGGTTGGGCGGGTTGATGGGGATGATGGTTGTATCTTGGGGATGCCAGAGCTTGACCTGGTGATAGATGTCCCAAGCACTGGTGGCCCGCGGGGTGGCTGTCAGCAGGATAGTGGGCCGGGTCTGAGTGAAGAGCTGCAGCGCGGCGTAGCGCCGGGTGTCGCGGTGGCGCAAGTTCTGAGACTCGTCCACCAGGACCAGGTCGCGATCGCGGGTGCGCCAGTCGTCAACCAGCATCCGCTCGTTGCCCCTCTGACTGAGCAGCCCCATAGAGATGACCGGGGCATCAATCTGGTAGCGTTCCATGAACCATTCCCACATCTCCACCAGGGAGGCGGGGCAGACGACCAGGGGGCGGGCCCCGCGATAGAGAGCGTAGTGTTTGAGCAGCGTGGTACCGATGTAGGTTTTGCCCAGGCCCACGACGTCGGCCACGAAGACGCCGCGGTAGGTATCCAGGATCTTGATGGCCTGGCGAACGGCCACACGCTGAAAGTCGGCCAGGTCGGGCATCTCGGCTTCCCAGAGGAGCTCGGTGTCACGGCGACCTTCCAGCCGATCCTTGACCAGGGTGTAGAGGGTCTTGAGGTAGATGTCGTGGGGGCTGACGGGCCGGGGGCCTTCTGGTGTAACCACCTGGCTGGCAGCCCAGGAGCGCCGCAGCTCGTGAATCAGGCTCTCGTCGAAGTCTTCGGCTTCGTCCCACAGTTCGTTGAACCAATGGGAGAGTTGGGCGTGGTTGCCGTCCCCGAACACGCGCACGTTGAGTTCGGTGTTGTGGGTGACGCCGCCCAAGGACAGATTGGAACTGCCGACGATGGCCGCACCCTTCTGGGCGTGGATGCGGACCGGGTCGAAGTCGAAGACATAGGCTTTGGCGTGCAACCGGCCACGGGTGTAGACCTTCACCTGCACGATGCCCCGGGCGATGAGGTCGGCCAGGGAGAGGATCAGGCTCTGGGCGTCGTCGGTCTGGTCCAAGAGTTCCAGGGTGGTCTGGATGGACTCGGCGGTTTCGCTGCGGATGCGGGGAGTCTGGGCGGAGACCATCCGTTGGCGGCGGACGGCGCGCTGGGTGGTCGCCAGATGGTGGTAGCCCTCGGCCAGTTGCTCGACGGTCTGGCGGTTGGTCACGTTGCCGATAAGCAGACGCAGTTGATCCAGGGCGGGGATGTGCTCGGCGATGGCCTGGAAGCCAGACAGGAAGAAGTAGCCGACGGCGAAGTGAGCGCGGATGCTATCGGCCAGGAAGTTGTTGATCTCGGGAGCCAGCTCCCGGGTGCGGTTATCTATGATGTCGTGAGGCATGCGCGACTCCTATTCATCCTCCCAATGCAGTATTGACACCTTGTAGTGCATATAGTATACTATCCAAAGAAATCACCTTCCTGATGAGGAGAGAGCAAGATGCTTGAGATAGCCGAACTCACCCCGCAGCACACCCTGAAGTTGCCCGCAGGAATCGCTGCTCGTTTTCGCCCCTCAGACCGCTTCGTCGTCTGGGTTGGAAGGGACACTTTGCACTTCAAGCGTGTCACGCCTCCTCCGGTAACGAGTATCGTGGCCCAAGCACCAGAAGAAGAGGAACCATTGTCCCTGGAAGAGATCAACGAGATTGTCCACGAGGTTCGGCGTCAGCGACGAACGGGGTAAGCCGTGCGCATCGTGATCGACACCAATATCCGGGTTTCCGCTTTGCTATGGAAGGGAGCGACGATATGACTAAAGCAATTGCCTTAAAGGTCACCCCTCAGGGAGTGCTTGTGCCACGTCCCCTCATAATAGCAGCCTGGGGAGATGTGCAAGAGGTCGAAATCGAACAGCACCCCAACGCCGTTGTCATCAGACCCAAAGCCAGTCGCTCCAGCCAGTTACACACCCAAATCGTGAGCGAGATGAAGGCGGCGGGCTTGATCGAAGATCTGCTTTGGGCTCAACCTCCGATGGTATCATCCGAGGAGCGCGCCCGCCTGGCAGAAAGGCTCAGTCATGGCAAACCTCTCTCTGAAATCATCATTGAGGACAGGGAGAATCGTGCATGAGTCACTATTACCTGGACGCCAGCGCCTTGGTCAAACGTTACGTTGACGAGGCGGGCAGTGATTGGCTGCGCGCTACAGTAGCTCCCGTCCGTCTCTCCCTGTTGTTTACCTCCCGCATGACGATCGTCGAGGTGATCAGCGCTTTTGCGCGCCGAGTCCGCGATGGTTCTTTGACTTTCGAGGAATTTGCCACCGCACGTGACGTCTTCCGAGGCGATTGCTTGAACGAGTATCAGATCATGCCTCCTACAATGACGGTCATTGACCTGACTTGTGCCCTGCTGGAGCGGCATCCGCTGCGCGCCTACGACGCTACTCATCTGGCGACAGCTCTTGGTGCGCAACAGTTTCTCGTGGCGCAAGGCTACCCACCCCTCACCTTTCTCTGTGCCGACGACCGTCTGAACCGCTCCGCCACTGTCGAGGGTCTGGCAGTGGACAACCCCAGCCATCACCCCTGAAATCAACTCCCACTGAGACCCTGAGATCGCTGAGGCCCTTTTCAGTAGGCTCACTCCTCTCAGTGCCTTCAGTGTTGGCGGGGCACTCTGAGCCACGAAACCCACGAAACCCTTTCGCGCCTTTCGCCTCCTTTCGTGTCATTCGTG
>DFBV01000042.1 GCA_002366755.1 Anaerolineales bacterium UBA3071 | reverse complement strand
TGTGCTACGTATTCACCAAGAACCGCTCCCTACGTTTGTGGAGCGGTTTGCGCGTTCCTGCCGACCGCGATAGATGATGGCGTGGGAATATGGCGTACTAGTGTTGCGGTAGTTGCAACACGGCCCCCCTATCATGTGGGAGAGAACACATCCAACATGATGGGAGGCCAGCATGAACAGGTATAAGGACACTGGACGTTTGCGGAAGATCGAGCGTTTACTGAGGCAGCATCCCAAAGGGTTGAAGCAGAGCGAAATCGCTCGCCAACTCGCTCTCCATCGGTCGACGGTGATGCGGGCCCTGCCGGTGTTGGAGGAAGCAGGCACCTTGCTAGCCGAGGACGACCGGGGTCGGCTGACCTTCTTTGGGCGGCGGAGATAGCCGAATTGCAGTTGAATAGACGGTGAATTGCGTCAACTGTTGCGGTTTTGGCCGGGTGAGTATGTTATAATGGCCATAGATGCAACACCAAGAAAGAACGAGGTTTCGATGGAACGCGCTACTACCAAAGCTGAACGCTTGCTGCAGATCGAGGCATTGCTCTTGGCCTATCCTGAAGGGCTGACACAGGCAGAGATCGCTCGACGAGTGGGGGTGAACCGCTCGACCATTCATCGCTATCTGCCTGACTTGACGGCACGGTTCGCAGTTTATGAGATGGACGACGGGCGGTTGGTTATTGACCGCGACCACTATCTGACCAACGTGCGGCTGACACTGCACGAAGCCATGGCCGTGCATCTGGCAGCCCGGCTCATGGCCACCCGCAGCGACAAGCAGAATCCTCACGCCGCGGCCGCATTGCGCAAGCTGGGTCTCGCTCTGCAAAAGCTGGCGCCGC
The DNA here is from genome assembly GCA_002366755.1 of Anaerolineales bacterium UBA3071. GTDB lineage: Bacteria > Chloroflexota > Anaerolineae > UBA3071 > UBA3071 > UBA3071. Next base: position 3,170 of record DFBV01000042.1, on the reverse strand, counting down.
GCATCAGCGAGCATCTGCAATGCTCGGCCGAGGTGATGGATGACGCTGCACAGCGGCATGACCCAGTCTACCTGGAGGTGCTGGAGGCATTGACCCGGGCGTGGTCGGTGGGGCGCAAGGTATGTCTGTGGCATCGGCACGAGGGTACGGGAAGGGTATTCGAGTATGTCTTCGCTCCGTATTTCATCGAACCCTACGCTGTAGGCCAGACCACCCATGCCATCGGCTGGCGGGAACCGCCGGGAGCACTCCGCACCTTGAAGCTAGAGCGCATCCGACGCATCGAAGCCCTGGATGAGCCCTACGAGATCCCAGCGGACTTCGACCCCCGAGAGCTGCTGGCTGATGCCTGGGGTATCTGGTACACTGAAGGCGAGCCAGTGGAGGTTGTGCTGAAGTTCCATCCCCGGGTGGCGAACCGCGTGCGTGAGACCCGCTGGCATCGTTCGGAACAGGTGGAAGAGCAGGCCGATGGAAGCCTGATCTGGCGGGCGCGGGTAGCCGAACCGCAGGAAATGCTTCCATGGATCCGGGGCTGGGGGGGTGATGCACAACTGATTGAGCCGAGAGAACTGCGAAACCGGATGATGGGGGAAGCACGGCGGCTGGCAGAAGCCTACGGCTGGCAAGTCAGCCGAGGTAGCGCAACGGAGAGTGATACGTTGGATCAGACCTTTGCCAATTACTTTGGAGAATAGCCCATGAGTATGGCCCCTTATCCCTTTCAGCGGCGCGTAGCTGAATTGCTCTTGAATGGTCACAACGTGATCCTGCAAGCACCTACAGGGGCAGGCAAAACGATGGCGGCGATGTTGCCTTTCCTTGAGGCCATCGAGTACGGGCGCGACTTTCCCCACAAGTGCCTGTACGCCGTGCCAATGCGCGTGCTGGCCAATCAGTTCGTAGATGAATATGCTGGCAAGGTGAGACAAGCAGGCCGCGATGACCGCATTCGTGTGGCCATCCAGACAGGGGAGCACGCCGACGATGAGGAGTTGGCTGCCACGCTCACCTTTGCTACCATAGACCAGGTCTTGAGCAGCTTCTTGCTCTCGCCCTACAGCTTGCCCCGCAGGTTGGGCAACCTGAACGCTGGCGCGGTGGTTGCATCGTACCTCGTCTTTGACGAGTTTCACCTGTTCGATCCTGTCTCAACGCTGCCCACCACACTGGTAATGCTGCGGATGTTGCGTGGGGTGGCTCCTTTCCTACTAATGACGGCAACCTTTTCTAGCGATATGCTAAGGGGCTTGGCTGATGCGCTGGATGCGATAGTAGTGCCCGAGGACGACGATGCTCGCGAGGCAATGCAGGCGCTCTCGTCGCAGCAAAAGACTCGTCGCTATCACGTCGCGGATGGGCCGCTGTGCGCCGAGGCGGTGCTGGCGCACCGCTGCAGCCGCACTCTGGTCATCTGCAACGTGGTGGATCGCGCCCGCATCCTGTTTGAGGCTTTGCGCGACCACCCTGACCGGGGCGATGCTCAGGTGCTCTTGCTCCACAGCCGCTTCTTGCCGGAGGATCGCCAGCGCATCGAAGGCGAGATCCGGCGGCTGTTTGGCAAAGACGACGACGAGAGCGGGAGTTGGATCGTCGTCGCCACCCAGGTAGTCGAGGTTGGGCTGGACATCACCTGTCAGGCGCTTCACACCGAACTGGCCCCAGCCAACGCCGTCTTGCAGCGGGCTGGTCGCTGCGCAAGATACGCAGGCGAGGAGGGAGACGTATTCATCTACGCCGAGACGTTCGACGCGGAGGGTGAAGCAGTTGAGCTGACAGAAAACGTGATGCCCTACAAGGGCCAAAAGGAGGAGGTTGCCTGCACGCTGGCCGAATTCCAGGATCGCAACGGCGACACGTTGACCTTTGGCGACGAGCAGGCGGTCATCAGCGCAGCGCACGGCCCCCGCGACAGGGCCATCGTCACGGGGCTGGTCGCCACCCAGGAGATGCACCGGCGCAGGATGAACAGCGTGATGGATGGCCAGCGGTCCGGCGAGGCGGGAGACCTGATCCGGGCGGTGTCGTCGCGGCTGGTGGTGATACACGATGACCCGCAGGCGGTGGCCGAACGGCCTTTCGCCGCCGAGGCCTTCAGTCTGCACCCTGGCACGCTCTATGGCCTGGTAAGAAAGTGGCTGGCGCGGGAGGATGAACTCGACTTGGAGGAGTGGGGGGTGTACGCTCTCCACGATCTGGGCGATGTAGGCGAGCGCGGTCGGTCGGCCTACCGTTGGCTGCCCGTGGGGGACAGGGATGACGTCGCTGGCTCTGTGCTGGTGCTGGTGCATCCGGCGTTGGCTGGCTATGACCCCGACCTGGGTTTTGTGCCCGACCGGGGTACCGGCTACCGGGCCAAGCTGGCCCCAGTGCAGGATGCCACGTCGCGTGGCGGATATCCCTACCGGCTGGAGAGTTACGCCCAGCATGTGCAGTTGGTCTACGAGGCTTTCCAGCGTGACGTGTGGCCAGAGTTGGCGTTGGCTGCGACGCGCCTGGAGCGCGCTTGGGGCTGGCCGGCTGGGTTGGTGGAGCAGGCGGCGCACCTGGTTGTGCTCCTGCACGACGTAGGCAAGCTCAACCGGCCTTGGCAGGATTGGGTAGTGCGATACCAGAAGGCCGTCGGGTGTCCCGCACTGGCCGGGTTCTACGCCCACACTGACTCTGACCCCGCCAATCCGCTGCACCGCGAGAAACAGAAATCGCTCCGCCGCAAGCCACCGCACGCTGTCGAGGGGGCTGTGGCGGTTGCGCCGCTGCTGTCGGCGGCATTCAAGATGTGTAAGCCGGTGTTCAATGCAGCCTTCACGGCCATCGCCCGTCACCATGGAGCATTCACCAAGCAAGGACAAAGGTACACGCTGTCTCATGGTGCTGCTGCGGCTGTGGCCGAGACCTTGCTCTGGCTACCAACCCACATGGCAGCAGGGCTTGATGCTGGCAGCTTGTGGACAAACGAGGATCCGACGGAGGCATCGGTAAGGGACTTCCTCGTCAATCCGAGGCGGGATGGCGAATTCCTGGCCTATGTGTTGCTGGCTCGAGCGTTGCGCCGGGCGGATCAAGCGGGGACTGCAAAGGGAAGTTCGTGAGAACGAGGAGGTGAAAGTGTGACCCAAACGCTATTCGTTGACAAATCTAGCAGCACATTCGCCGACCCGCTGCTGGCC
>DFBV01000113.1 GCA_002366755.1 Anaerolineales bacterium UBA3071 | reverse complement strand
TCCCGATGGGCCGCCCAACCGCCGTGTGGACAACGCGGCCTTGGTGGCGCTCGACCCGCAGAGCGGCGCCATCCGCGCCATGCTGGGCAGCCCCGGCTATTTCGATGCCCGCATCAACGGGGCAGTGAACGGCGCGCTGAGCCTTCGGCAGCCTGGCTCGGCCATCAAGCCGCTGACCTACGCTGCGGCCTTCGATCCCGCCAAGGCCGAGGCTGCCGGGCGCGCCGTCTTCACTGCGGCTACGCTGATCAGTGACGTGCGCACATCTTTCCCCACCCGCGAGGGTATCCCCTACGTGCCGCTGAACTACGACCTGCGCTTTCATGGCCCGGTGCTGCTGCGCCAGGCGCTGGGCTCCTCGTTCAACGTCCCTGCTGTCAAGGTGCTGCAGCACATCGGCGTGGATGAACTCATCCACCAGGCGCGGGAGCTGGGCATCACCACCTTCAGCGACGACGCGGAATTCGGCCTGGCCCTCACGCTGGGCGGAGGCGAGGTGCGGCTGCTGGAGCTCACCGCCGCCTTCGCAGCCTTCGCCAACGGCGGCTTCCGCATCCAGCCTCTGGTCATCGAGCGCATAGAGACACTCGAAGGCCAGCAACTAGCTGTTGACGATCACGCATCACGTCTCACGTCTCACGTTTCACGTGTCACGCATCACGTCCTGTCTCCTCAGGTTGCCTTTCTCATCACAGACATCCTTTCCGACGACGCCGCCCGCATCGCCGGTTTCGGCGAGGGGAGCATGTTGCGCCTCAGTCGCCCGGCGGCGGCCAAGACTGGCACCACCAGCGACTGGCGGGACAACTGGACGGTCGGCTACACGCCAGAGCTGGTGGTGGGCGTTTGGGTGGGCAATGCCGACAACGAACCTATGCGCGGCGTGAGCGGCGTGGACGGCGCGGCGCCCATCTGGCACGATTTCATGGAGACGGTGTTGCGCGACCGCCCGCTGGTGGACTTCTCCCGCCCCGAAGGGCTGGTGGAGGTGGAGATCTGCGCTGATTCGGGGTTCTTGCCGAGCGAGTACTGCCCCCGTCGCCGCAGCGAGCTCTTCATCGCCGGCAGCGAGCCGCAAGAGATATGCCACATGCACCAGCTTGTGCGGTTGGATCGGCGCACTGGTCTGCTTGCCGATGACGACGCACCACCGCAAGAAGTCGTAGAACGGGTCTACTTTATCTTGCCTGCTGAGTTGCAGGATTGGGCCAGGGAAGAAGGGATACCGCAAATCTCAAATCTCAAATCTCAAATCTCAGATCCCCAAGCGTCGAGTCCGGGGTCTCAGGCGATGCTGGTGCTGACAAGTCCTGATCCCTCCGCGCACTACCGGTTGCGGGCGGGCCTGCCGCGGGAGGCACAGCGCATCGAGGTCGCCGCCCGGCCGGGAGATGGCGTGGCGCTTACGCAGGTCACGCTGCTGGCCGATGGCGAGCCGCTGGCCACGCTGACTGAGCCGCCGTACCAGACATGGTGGATGCTGACGCCTGGAGAGCACGAGTTCCGGGCCATGGGGGTGGACGTCGAGGGACGAGAGCTTGCCAGCGAACCCGTGCATATCACGGTGAGCAAGTAGCTTTGTCTTGCTTCCGGTGATGTGGTATAATTGTTGGTGGAACTTGCTTATAGTCCTTGTCTACTTGTGTACTTGTCTACTTGTTCCCCCTGCTGTGAAGATCATGACCGAGAGAGCAACGACAGCCCAGCGTCCCTACTTCTTCTGGGACTACGACATCAGCGAAGAGGACATCCGCCGTATCCTGCGCGGGGACAACGAAGTGGAGAAGGCGTGGGTCATCACCCGCATCCTGGAGTACGCCCGCTGGGAGGACATCTGGCGCTACCTCACCCTGAACGATGTGCGGGAGAATTACGAGCAGTTGCGTTTCCGCTGGCCGCAGGATCGGGAACTGTGGGCCCATGCCCTGGAACGATGGTCACATCATGATTAGCGATTTCCTGACCCCGCTGCAACACGCTTTCCTGCAGCGCTTCTTCAACTTGGACCTGGGCCAACGCTTCTTCTTGACCGGCGGGACAGCCTTGGCCGCCTTTCACCTGCACCACCGCATCAGCGATCACCTTGACCTGTTCACTCTCGACGTTGAGGCGCTGGCGGACGTGGACCGGGAGATCGAGAGTCTGGCTGCCGAGTTGAACTGCACCATCGGACGGGCCAGGCGGGCCGAGCACTTCCGGCAGTTTCTGCTCCTGCCCCAGGCTGGGCAGACGGGGCCGCCGCTGCAGGTTGACCTGGTGCACGACGTCGGTCCGCAGTACGGCGAGCGGCGAGCGGTCGAGGGCATCATCGTTGACGCTATTGAGAACATGGGGGCCAACAAGATCACGGCCATCCTGGGGCGCATGGAGAGCAAGGACTTCGTTGATCTCTACTTCATTCTGCAAGCTGGCTATAACTTCGGAGAGCTGTTCAAGATGGCTCAGCAGAAGGACCTGGGCCTCATCGAGTTCTACTTCGTCTATGCGCTCCTGCAGGTGAACAAGCTCACCCGTCTGCCGGAGATGAAGAAGCCCATTGACCTGCCGACACTGCAAGCGTTCTTCACCGCCTTGGCCAACGAGATGCTTGACCGGCTTAACCCGGAGGAGGTGCAAAAGCCATGACTGTAACTGTTGGCCCTGCCACCCTGTTGGAAAGCCTGGCGGAGAAGGAAGTTGTGTTGCTACCTCTGGACTGGTATCAGGAACTGGTAAGCAGAGCTGGAGAGCCAACCCGCCAGCAACCGTTTGCGGAAGTCCTGGCCTTCCGCCAGATGCTCAGCCGTATCTCTGCTGCGGAAGCGATTCTGGTCAGGCGGTTGCCCACCGGGCACCGGATTTGGACGGTGACAGACGCCCCTGATGAGGAAACCATGAACGCTATCTACTGGCATGAATGGGAGTTGATGGAGCGTTTTCCTGAGACCGATTTTGACTTCCACCTGCTGCGCCGCCGCGGTCAACCCTTGACCACTCTGGTGACCCTGGCCGATTTTGACATCCACTTGCCTTTGCACCGACACGGTTCTGCCTGAAGCGCCTCATTATGTCAGCCTGAACCAGGCGTGTTTCACCTATCTGCGGGGAGGGGGGGCAACAATGGAACTCCCGATTGCAGTAGCGTTGATTCTCATGGGCCTTGGCTTGTTTGCCATATCCTTCGAGCGGATGAGCTTCGATGGCATCAACCTTGGTGTTGAGATCAGGCCAGAGGAACCGGTTGACTTGAGCAAACCTGTCGTTCGCTGGAGCATGCGCATCCTTGGTCTTGCTGCAGTAGGTTATGGGATCTATCTAACATGGCCTAAGTCATCACCCGTTCCACTGCCTTCCGCACCGACTGCTACGTCTACAGTCACTCCGATGCCTACACGCACACTGACAGTCACTCCATCACCTACGAGCACCCCAGCGGCTACACCGACGTCTACAGTTACGCCAAGCAGGACGCTAACAGCTACGCCGATGTCTACGCCCACGCCCAGCAGCACACCCACTCCAACACCTGCTTCGACGCCTACTGCATCGCCAACAGCAACTGCGACCGCTACGTCAACGCCGACACCTATTGAGTTTGACAGGCCACTGATAGCAAGCGACGAAGAGATGGTGGAGGAATTCCTCAAACGGTTTCCTGAGAGAGCAAGGGCGGGGCGGACTATCGAAGAGCTTGCCGAAACTCATGGCGTTGATGTGAAATACCTGGAGCAGGCAAATTCCATACTAGATGCTACTGCGTGGCGAGCAGAGGGTAATGAGGCAATCATCGTGCCCGAGCCTGAACGGGAAATGCTGGAAGGGTTGATGGAGGAAACTGTTGATAGTGCCAATAACGTGCAATATCAGGTTATTACCGGAGATCTTGATCCTACTGCAGAGGAGTTCAATAGAACCTGGGGCACTCAGCCCGTCACTGTGACTCGCCGGTTCATCAAGTACTTCCAGACGAACTTCGGCAAGCTACCTTCATGTGCGCTTCATGGCTCAATAGTACCGCAATTGGTGGTGAATGAGCCAAACTGGCTGATAGGAGTTACACGGGAGAGATGGGATTACTATTTTGAATATGATGACGACAGGATACGGCGGGACAGTTGGACTTGGATTGAACTGTATCAATTTGAGCGGACAGAGGCAAGTGGATGGCGTCTCACTTTCTACAAGGCCGTGCCTGCAAGGGCACATCAGCCGGCTATCGAGGTGAACAGCCTGCCGCTTGTCTGCGTCAGATAGGGAGCGTTGGAGTAAGCAACTGTGTGAGCTCGCCTGACGGCCTTTTGGTGCCTTCAACAAGGTCCAATTGCTGCGTGATTGCTACCTTGCTCTGGCGCATTTCGCCATTCAGTGGTAGAATGTCTCTGGAACCTTTTCACTACCTCTATCGTCTCAAAACCTGACGGGTCCCAAACACCCCAATACCCCCATACTCCCATAACTCCCATGCTTCCACACTCAGGGATTGGGGACAAACGTGCTTTGCATCTTGCTCAAGGAGTTCTTGCTATGAAACATCACCCTGTCCTGCTTAACCTGTTCCTTCTGGTCATGTTGCTGGTCACGCCGCTACTGAGCACTTGCGCGGTACCCACGCCGCCGCCTACAGCGGCGCCCGAACCCGC
>DFBV01000089.1:1556-3563 GCA_002366755.1 Anaerolineales bacterium UBA3071 | reverse complement strand
TCTGATAGCGGCTGATCACCCGCATGGAGCAGGTACACTCTCTGACCGGATCGCCGAAGTAGCCGCAGGGGCAGGGATTCAAACAAACCGATGATTCTGTGCGGCTTGGAGATCGCATCTGCACTCGCGCTCGTTCAAGCGAGCAAGTTCTCGTGCAGTGACGCTTTCTGATCACAACGCAGTGGCTGAGACGGCAAACGATGTACCCGCCCCGAGCGTCGAATCCGGAGACCTACCACACGGGGCGGGTACGTTCATCTTTGGTTGAGCAGGCCTAGATGCCCAACCGGGAACAGGCCTGGAATTCTCTCTCTCAGCACTAGCGCCGCGTCCGTAGACCCGACGCACCTGGCTTTCGAGGAATACACCTGGAGACGCCACAGCACACCGAAACCCGATGTTGTTGTTGCGATTGTCTGGGTTGTTGTTGTTGCGGTTGGCCACGCGGACGTTCCTCCAATTGTTGTTGAAGGCGCCGCCGCGCAACACCTTGTTTTCGGCCTATCCCCACGCGGCAGCGGGCGACGCGCATCATGTCGCCGCTGTTACGCACTTCTCTTGTACTTGTGCTTATGCCCTCGCTTTCTGCCTTGCCCTCTTGCGTTTCCAGCCGCCGATGAGCCGCCCGATTTCGTCCATGAGGCGCGCGGCATGTTCCAGTTGTCCCAGGCTGATGCAGTGTGTGTCGTAGCTCAAGCGCACGTGGAGCCGGATCTTGGTCAGCAGCCGGTCGGCCTCGTCCAGCCGCTCATCCTGGCATTCTGGTTTCATCACCCCGTCCAGAATGATGTCGTAGAAATCGAGTGCCATCTTGCTCAACCGCTCGGCCAGCAGGAAGCGTTGCGACTTGGGGAACTTGAGCGTGAGTGGAATGAGCCACAGCAGGAAGTCGTAGGTCTTGACGAAAATGGGCGACTGCGGACGTGGATCTTTCATTGGTATGCTCACAGGTATGCTCACACAGGTGCTTCAATAGAATAGTCGGCGAAGAGCCGCCCGCGCAAGCGCCAGGTATCGCCGTGGGCAGCGTGAGCGATCCACGACCGCACCGAAGTGGTCATCTCCTCTAACGACAACTCCCCATGCCGGTAGGCCTCACGTTGGCGGCGAAAACGACGGACGAAACGACGCAGACTGCTGCGCCGCAACCGACGGTGGGTGGAGTAGATGCGGAACCCGCAGAAGTCTATGCCAACCTTGACCGGGAAGACCAGGCTTTTCTTGGGATGCAAGACCAAGCGCAGGTGGCTCGCCAGGAAGTCGCGGATGGCGGTTTTCCAGGCGTGAAGTTGCTGTTTGTCGTCGGCGAAGAGAACAAAGTCGTCCATATAGCGCAGGTAGGCGTGACAGCGCAACCCGTGCTTGGCGAACTTGTCCAGCTCGTGCAGGTACACATTTGCCCAGAACTGGCTGGTCAGGTTGCCGATGGGCAGGCCCCGCGGGCGCAGCGCGGCGAAGAGGCCATCGCCGGGAAAGTAAGCCATCGGGTACTCGCTGACCTGAATACCTACACCACTGTCCAGGATCCGGTCAATCAGCCACATCACCTGTGGGTCGGCGATGCGCCGGGCGAGCAGGCCGCGCATAATCTGATGGTCAATGGAAGGGAAGTACTTGACGATGTCACCTTGGAAGGCGTAGCGGTAGCGGCGCACGTGGGTGTGGCACTGATCCAATGCCTTGTGCGTGCCCTTGCCCAGGCGACAGGCATAGCTGGTGTGGATGAAGCGGGGCTCCCAGATGGGTTCGATGAGTTGACAAAGGGCATGATGCACCACGCGATCGCGGAACGGCGCGGCGCTGACCAGCCGCCGCTTGGGTTCGCGGATGTAAAAGTTGTGGTAGGGGCCAGGGCGGTAGGTCTGGTCGCGGAGCTCGCTCTGGAGTTGCAGCAGGTGCTGCTCCATATCGAACTCGAACCCGGCGACCTCGACCCGACTCCGCTTGCCCTTGCGAGCCCTGCGATACGCAGTATGGAGATTCTCAAAGGTGTAGATTTGGGGGTAG
>DFBV01000089.1:0-1477 GCA_002366755.1 Anaerolineales bacterium UBA3071 | reverse complement strand
GCCCCCCAGACCCCCCATCAGAAGTCCAGAAACCAGAAGCCCAGAAGCTCAACTTCCTGGAGACGCCACAGCACACCGAAACCCGAAGCTGTAGCTGCGAAGGTCTGGGTCGCCGTAGTCGCGGCCGGCCACGCGGACGTTCCTCCAAAGGTAGCTGAAGGCGCCGCCGCGCAACACCTTGTAGCAGCCGCTGGAGGGGCCGGATGGGTTGCTGTATGGCGAGAAGTCGTAGTAGTCGCTCCGATACCAATCGCCCACCCACTCGCAGACGTTGCCGGCCATGTCTAGCGCCCCATAAGGGCTGGCCCCGCTGGGGTAGCTGCCCACCTGGCTGGTGTCACCCACACAGCAAGCCCCATCGTGATAGAAGTTGGCCCGAGTGCAGTCGGCGGCCTGGTTGCCCCAGGGGTACCTCCGCGTGCCGCTGCTCCCCCGCGCGGCCTTCTCCCACTCGGCCTCGCTGGGCAAGCGCTTGCCAGCCCAGGTGCAGTAGTCGTCGGCGTTGTACCAGGAAACGTAGATGACAGGGTAGTCGTCGTATGCGGGATTGCCATAGTAGGACGAGCGGGTGGAGGACCTGTTGNNCGGCCGCCACGCACTCGGTGTATTGAGCATTGGTTACTTCGTACTTGTCAATGCGGTAGGCGTCCAGGTAGACAGTGTGCAGGGGTTGTTCGTCGCTGTAGCAGTACTCGCTGGGGTTGCTGCTGTCGCAGCCCATCTGGAATTCGCCAGCGGGGATGAGGACCATCTGTCCTGACGGCCCTGTCATTGTGCCCCGACCTACCAGCGGAAGATACAGATTGGTGGGGCCGTCTGAGGCCAGAGCACTTGCGGCCGCCCCAATGGTCGGAAACAGCAGTGCAAGGACCACCAACAGTCTCGTGAGTGCGTTCAGCCTGTGTTTCATCGTCCACCTCCTGAGTGGGAACTGTCTGTGGGGAGTCGTTGGGCTTGATGTGCTGCGCCGGGTAGAAATCTCCTGACCCGGGTGTGGATGGTCACCCCGTTGAATACTGTTGTGCGTCTGTCCGCCAAATATGACAGCGAATGGAGAGGATTTATCGAATTGACAGCGCTGAATTCGGTAAATCCTTCGAATTCGATGTCATACTTCGGCACCGTCAAGTCAACAACACTCAAGATGGAGACCACCCGGGTGTGGGATCTCACTAAACTGGACGGAGGGAGGGAGCCACTGAGGCATCCCTGCGACAAGCCTATGCCCTCAATCAATCACGGCAGTCACAGCAGTCATTCTACAGCACTGCCGCGCATAGCGCAAGTTGACGTATTGTGCAGTCGTCTGCGCGTGTTCTTGCTGTCGTGGTTTCCCTGCCGCCTGTGCCGTCAGAGCTGATGCCGCGGCCGATACTGCACTCGCCGGGCGAGCTGCGCACGCCGGGCAACGAGACGTTGCCTTGGCAGAAGGGTCGCGAACGACCCTTCTGCACCCCACTCTGCCTTCCCGTCAGAC
>DFBV01000183.1:4246-5586 GCA_002366755.1 Anaerolineales bacterium UBA3071 | reverse complement strand
TGCCCCTGTACTGCCCAACCAGGACGTGATCACGGTACTTGGCCGCCAATACCTCTCCCATCGCCAGACTGGCAAGCACCCTCTTCAGCTTTGCCAAGTCCTTTCCTCGCCGCTGCATCCGCTTGACATCCCACTTGAACTGTGATGTGCGCCTGATCACCTTCATCAAATCCCCAGGTCATCAAACAGGTCGTCAAGCGTGTTGAAAGTCTCAAGCCCCTGGCGTGTTCGCGCTTGCTCCAATGCTTCCACGGTCACATCGTTGGGCACCCGTACTGCGAAGGGCAGTCCACGCCCGAGCTCTACCTGCTTGTAGAAGAGCGTGATAGCCTGCGTGGCGGTCAGTCCCAACTCCCTGAACACCTTTTCCGCGCCATGCTTGAGCTCAGGGTCAATCCTAGCTGAGATCATCGCTGTCTTGGGCATTGGCAAGCACCTCTCGTTGGATATGTACTGCTACTGCATATACATTATACCACGTTCGTTGTCGCTGTCAAGCGCAACTGACCATCACCGCCCGCCATCTTGCCCTCCTGGTCAGTCTGGTGTACGATTCGGTCGGGTGATCACTTGATTAATCGATGCAGATCGAGAGAGGAGCGCTGGCATGAAACACGTGGTCAGTGCTACAGAAGCGCGCATCCGCTTCGGGGAGTTGATGCGTCGTGCAGTCGAGAGCCGAGAGCCCATCATCGTCGAGCGAGGTGGAAAGTCTCACGTAGTCGTTCTGTCCGTGGACGAGTATGAGCGTCTGCTGAAACGGCAGCAGCAGGGCGATTGGAGGGAACTGGTTCGGCGAGCGCGAGCCCAGGTCCAGGCTGATCTGGATGGGCGCAAGCTCCCGCTGCCAGAGGAGATTCTCCAGCAGCTACGGGAGGGGCGCGATGAGCAACCCCTGGCTCTGCGTTGACACCAATCTGATCATTCGCCTGGTGGCGGATCCAGCCGACACGTCAGTTCAGCGGCTGGCTGAAGGTTCGATGCGAAGCTCGTCCACATGGCCAAAAGATCATGAAGAAGGCCCAACACACCTGATGGGAGGCTGCCCGACGCAGTCACCCCGGCGCTTCCCATTGGGCCAAGACCCGGGCAACTGCCCCTTCGACCTGAGCTCGCGCATCCCACCGATCATAGTCGCTCGCCAAGAGCGCGTCGTATGGTGTCTCGGTGTGGCGAACATGAGCAACGACCGCCAGTTGGATGGCCTGCTCATCGAGATTCTTGGCGGCGGCTGAACGCCCCACGCGCCCGCTGTACTTCAGGCAGGCGTGTTCGGCGATGGCGACTTCTCTTCCGAGTGGACACCGAGGGTAGAACTGGCGCACACGCTCCGCGAACTG
>DFBV01000183.1:3894-4153 GCA_002366755.1 Anaerolineales bacterium UBA3071 | reverse complement strand
AGGCACAAGGCTCCCTTGTCTTCGACCAGCGTGATCCAGGCCCTGCGACCGAGGTCCTCGCCACACTCGCCGCAGGATGCCTCGGTCGTCGTGATGAACACCTTGATATCCGTCATCTTCCTTCACCTCACTCACATCCTGAGCACATGCCATACTCAGAACCACGCTCCATATCCGTCTGCATTGTACTACATCCTTTCGCAAACGCAAAGACGCACGGAGGTAACCCTCGTGCGTCTCTGTTACATCCAATCTATGT
>DFBV01000183.1:0-3832 GCA_002366755.1 Anaerolineales bacterium UBA3071 | reverse complement strand
GCTCAAGCATACCACAGGATGGCTCTGTCGTCAAATCAGAGCACGGCAGACACGGCAGTCAACAACGTCATCTCCCAGCACCAAGGCTACCTGATTACCGATCACCATTCCCTCAACCAAGCACCTCGGAGAACACCTGCAACGCCGGTTCTACATCCTCCGCCGTCACGTGGTAGTTCGTCACCGCCCGCAAGCGGCGGCCGCCAATGGCCAACAGCAATACGCCACGTTCCTTCAGTCGCTCCGCCAGCCCCTCCGGCGTCATGTCATCCCGGTGCAACTCGAAGATGACGATGTCCGTCTGCACCCGCGCCGGATCGAGCACAATGCCCGGCAGCGAGGCCAGACCCTCCGCCAGCCGCTTGGCGTTGGCGTGATCCTCCGCCAACCGATCCACCATCTGCTCCAAAGCCACGATGCCCGCAGCGGCGATGATGCCCGCCTGCCGCCAGCCGCCGCCGACGACCTTGCGTGCCCGCCGCGCTTCGGCGATGAACTCACCACTGCCACAAACGAGCGAACCCACCGGCGCGGCCAACGCCTTGGAGAGGCAGAACATCACCGAGTCAGCATCGGCAGCCAGTGCTCTTACGTCAACTCCTAATGCCACCGCAGCGTTGAAGATGCGGGCCCCATCCAGGTGTACCCCCAGCCCATGCCGCCGCGCCAACTGTCCCACGGCACGCATGTACTCCAGAGTGAGCACCGCGCCGCCGCAACGATTGTGCGTGTTCTCCAGGCAGATGAGACGCGTGCGGGGGAAGTGAAGGTTGTCAGTTCGAATGGCGGCCTCGATGTCTTCCAAAGCAATGGTGCCATCCAGTTGGTTGGGCAATGGACGGGGATGGATGCCACCCAGCGCGGCCGAGCCTCCCTGCTCATACACATATGTGTGACACTGGTCACCTACGATCATCTCGTCGCCGCGGCCGCAATGGGAGAGCAGACAAACGAGATTGCCCATGGTACCGCTGGTGACGAAGAGCGCTGCCTCCTTGCCCAGCCGCTCGGCGGCCATGGCCTCCAGGCGATTCACCGTGGGATCCTCACCGAAGACGTCATCACCCACCTCGGCCCGAGCCATCGCCTCTCGCATGGCGGGGGTGGGCTTGGTGACCGTATCACTGCGGAGATCAATGGTGTGCATAGCATAGCCCTCTGAAAATGATAATGCCCCGCAAGCTCAGCGCGGTCGGCCTCAACACCGCTTCTGTAATCTCCGCGCATCACGGGTTTCTAGTACTTCCTGACCACAGCCCGATAGGCCTGTGGCCGACGGCACTGGATATGCTGCCGCTCCTCGCGGTAACGGCGTACGTCGTCCAGGTTGATCCTGGTCACGGCGTAGCCTTCGATGGGTTCATCCAGAAAGGTGTATAGGCTGCCGCCGGGGCCGACGACCATGGACTCGCCGCCGAAGGTATAGCTGGGCTCCTCACCGACGCGGTTGGCGGCGGCGACGAAGACGGAGTTCTCGGAGGCGCGGGCGACACAGTAGGCTCGCCATTCCTCCAGTTGCTCCTGTTCCCAGCTAGCACAGACGCAGAGGAGCTGTGCGCCTTCCAACGTCAGACAGCGGGCCGCTTCGGGGAAGGCCAGGTCCCAGCCGATGAGCAAGCCGACCTGGCCGAAAGCTGTCTCGAAGATGGGGAAACGGTAGCCAGGGCGAAAGGCCAGCCGCTCTTCCCCTTTGAGATGCACCTTGCGATAGTCGCCCAGCAACTCTCCGTCGGGGCCGATGAGCACGGCCGCGTCGTAGAGGATGCTTTCCACCCGCTCCTTGACCACCATGCCAAAGGCCAGATGGACGTTGAAGTCGGCAGCGTTCTTGGCCAGCAGGTTGACGGCATGACCGGGAAGCCTCTCCGCCATGTCCGTGAAGCGCAGACCGCATTCGTAGCCGGAGGTGACCAACTCCGGAAAGACGATGAGGTCCACAGGCTGCTCCTGACAGATGCGCTCGATGTAGTCGGACATACGGCGCAGGTTCTCCTCCTGCTGGGCAATCTGCGGGGCCATCTGCACCAAAGCAACGGTTATCTCACTCATGAATCTGCTCCTTGAACACGATAAGCGCCTGAGGACTGAGTTGTCGTATACTGAACAGACTCGTCGGGGACATCACGCCTCAACCTGCAAAAGCTCACCAAGTTCGGCGAAATCTGGACCTTCCCATCGGAAACGCGCCATGTCAATGTCGCCCCGGTGATCGAACTCGATCCCTTCTTCTTCCAGGAACTCCCGCTGCAACTGGGCGCTGTGCGTCTGACAGGAAGTAGTGATGCGGCCTCCGACGCCGATCACCCGCTGCCAGGGCACGACCCGCGCCTGTTCATCAGAGAGTGAATGCAAAGCCCAACCCACGGTGCGGGCGGCCCGCGCATGTCCCAGTAGCGTGGCAATCTGACCGTATGTGGCCACCTTGCCTGGCGGAACGAGACACACCAGCCGGTAGACCTTGTCGAAGAAACCTCGGCTCACGACCGACCTCCGCGGCGCAACGTTCGCTGGCGCCGAAGGTGACGCGCCAGTTCCTGCCCCCGCTGCCAATCATCGGGCGTGTTGACATTGAAGAAGGAAAGGCGTTCCGGATCGAAGAGGTCCACTTCGTGCTCCTCCAGGTAGCGCACCCGCAGCCTGGGAAGGAAGCTGATCATCTTGAACTGGCCGCTATCAAGGGACTGCTCGATAGCCGGCAGGCAGCGCTCCACCCGATAGAGAGCGTGCAACGGTTCCGGGAGGCCACCGATGCGGGGCATTACAACATCGTAGGCCTTTCCCGCCACGATCATGAAGCGAAGCAACCGCAAGTCAAGGAAGGGCATGTCACAGGCCACCGCCAGCGCCGAAGGGTGGCATGCGGCCCGCAGGCCAGCATGCAGACCGACGAGGGCCCCATGATCGGGGTAGATGTCCGTCGCTAGCCGCGCACCGAACTGGGCATAGGCGGCTGTGTCCTTAGCCACGATGATGACATCATCGCTCAGCCGTCGCAGCCGCTCCAGCACCCGTCCGATGATCGGCTGTCCCTCGAACTCCAGCAGCGCCTTATCGGTGCCTAGACGCCGGCTCTTGCCGCCCGCCAGGATGACGGCGCTGACCAGGCGCATCGTGGCTCGCTCACTACAAGGGGAAGAAGCCAAGGCCTACGGTGCCGGGGCCGGTGTGCACGCCCAGCGCCATCGAGAGCTCGGTGACGTAGCTCTCCTGGCAATCGAACTTAGGCTCTACGATACGGCGCAGCTTCTCCACTTCCTCCAGAGCAATCGCATGCACGTAGCCGATCTTGATCCGTGCGCCCAGACCGACTTTGTCGGCCATGATGTCAACCATCTTGCGGTACGCCTGGCGACGGCTGCGGGCCTGGCCCAGAGGGGTGATCACTCCCTCCTCCATGCCGATGAGCGGCTTGATGTTGAGGAGTGTGCCCACCATGTGGGTGGCGCGGCCGATGCGCCCGCCCATGTAGAGGTAGCGCAGTGTGTCGGCGGTCTGGATCATGGTGCTCTTGCGGGCCACTTCTCGGGCTGTCTCAGCTACCTTCTCCAAGCTGGCACCTGCCAGCGCAGCCCTGGCAGCCTCAATGGCCGACCAGCCATGACACACGGCCACCTGCAGCGTGTCGATCACCTCGATACGCAGGTCGGGCAGTTCGCTGGCGGCCATCTCCTTGGCTACTGTGGCTGCTTGATAAGCGCCGCTGCCGACAGAGGTCATGCACACGGTGACGACCTCTCGCGCCCGCTCGGCCAGGCGGCGGAAGGCCGCCAGGTAGTCACCCGGGCCCGGGGTGGCCGACTTCGGCAGTTCCTTGGCCGTGGGCATCCAGCCG
>DFBV01000210.1 GCA_002366755.1 Anaerolineales bacterium UBA3071 | reverse complement strand
GATTGGGCATGAGCAAGAAGGCGAGATACCGATGGGCAGCGTGGCTAGGTGAGCTATTGCACTGGCTGGCGGGGTGGGTTCTGCGAGTGCTGCAAGTGCTCACGCTGGGACAACTGCCGCCGGTCGTTGGCGTCGGTGGCGTCGTGCTGCGTGACGGACAAGTGCTGGCGCTTCGCCGCTCCGACGGGCGCTATGCTCTGCCCGGTGGCGTGATGCGCTACGGCGAAACGTGCGACGTCGCCCTGCGCCGGGAGCTATGGGAGGAGACGGGAGCAAAGGTGGCCATCGAGGGTTTGGTGGGCGTCTACTCGGGGCCAGCACGGGGCAGAAACGTGCGCGCCGTGGTCATCATCTACCGTTGCCGCTGGCTGGGCGGTGAGGAACGGCGCACGTACGAAGGGAAGCCGGTTTGGCTCCCGCTGGATGCACTGCCGCCGCCCGAGCAGTGGGCCTTTGGCGGAGACGAGGTGCTGGCCGACCTGCGCACTGGCCGCGTGAACTTGTACTGAGGCCAAGGAGCTTCGTCTGACTAAACAAAGCCGCATCCATTCAGCCAGTCGCTGGATAGAACGCAAATAAGGAAGCGGCGAACGGGCCCACCGCCCTCACGTTGAAGGGAGCTCCCCTTTCCTTTCGCGCAAGCCGAAGACGCACAGCAAACCGTACAGGCTCTCTACTTTCATACCATGTTGCTTCCAGAACGCTTTGGCTTGAGGTGTGTGGAAGGTCTGGAAGTCGTTGGAGAGCACAATGTCTAGCCCGGCCACCAGGGCGGCGGCGAAGATGGGGGCATCGTCAGCATCTACCACCACGGGTAGAACGGCCTGGATCTCCTCGGGTGTTGGCCAGCGAAGCAGTTGATCTTCGAAGGGGGCCAAGAACGCCAGGAGATGATGGCGATGTTCGAGGAAGTCGCGGTCGACTACCTCGTCCAGTTCATCTACTACCACGCGACTGAGAAGCAGATCGAACGCACCCTCATCGTAGAGCTGGAGAACCTCTCCAGCCAGGCTGACTTGCCCATGCCGGTCGCGGGGAAACATGATCATGGCCACCAGGACCCCGGTATCGGGGAAGACACGGAGATCCGTCATGCGGGCTCTGCCTTTCGAGAGGCCTCGACCGTCTCTCGATACCGCTCCTGCCAGATACGTCGCCGCACCTCTTTGATGTGTCGCATCATCTCTTCTTCGGTTAGCCCTTTGGTCTGAGCCGCCGGAGCCAGGATAGCACTCAGTTCCTTGAGGGGGAATCGTCTTTTTTGCTGGACGGCGTACAGTTCCAGGGCTTCGACGGCCAGCCGGTTGAGAGACACATCTCGTTCCGCTGCGGCCTGGGTGAGGGCCCGGTGGAGTTGTGACGGCACCCGCAGCGTGATACGCCTGATGTTGTTTATGGCAATTGTCATCAGTCAGTCCCTCCCTTCATGTTGTAGCAGCATTATAGCATCAAACCGGCACGGCGTCAACTTGACTCTTGGAAACATGGTGGTGGCGAACTGTGAAGCGTGATGCGTGAAACGTGATCGTCTGCTCACGCATCACGAAACACGCATCACTCCCCAGAGGAGCAGAGCCGGAATGAGTACCATATACCCATCACTCGAACATCCATGGGACGTGACGAGCGAGGAAGCCAAGGCCATTCAGAGCCAGTTGGCCCCGCTGGTGACCGAAACCCCGCTGACCAGCCCCATCCTCACCGTGGCAGGGATTGACGTCAGCTTCCCCACCAACGATGTCGCCCGCGCTGCCATCGTTGTCCTATCGTATCCCGACCAGACCCCATTGGAACAAGTCACCGCCCAGCTGCCCGTCCGCTTCCCCTACATCCCCGGCCTGCTGAGCTTCCGCGAGACGCCGGTGGTGCTGGAGGCGTTGAAGAAGCTGAACACCCTGCCCGACGTGTTGATATGCGATGCGCAAGGGCGGGCACACTTCCGGCGGCTGGGGTTGGCCTCCCATCTGGGGATATTGCTCGATCATCCTACGATCGGCTGCGCCAAGTCGCGGCTCGTGGGCACGTTTCACATGCCTGACCAGGAAAAGGGCAGCAGCACCTGGCTGTACGATAATCGCGATGATGAGGAGATCATCGGCGCTGTGGTGCGCACGCGCACGAGGGTGAGCCCGGTCTACGTCAGCGTGGGGCACAAGATTGACCTACCGACGGCCATCGAGGTGGTGCTGACCTGCGCGCTGAAGTATCGGCTACCGGAGCCGACGCGGCTAGCCCATCAGGTGGCCGGCGGCGCGCAGGTGGTGCCCCAGGAGGAGCAGTTGAGCCTTTTCTAACCCCCGCACAAACTCCTCGGCTATGCAGGAGTCCCCAACTTGTTGGGGGGCGCCAACGGCCCGAACAAGTTCGGGACTCCGGCGAACCCAGTGATTCTCGCGGATAGCGCAGATCCTGTAGGGCGATCTACACCAGACATGGATGCACGAGCGGCGGTGGTGGGAGGTGTGTTGTGACGAGGACTAGAGCGAGTCGGCCTTTCCAAGGGTATCACCAGGAACAGATGAGCGATCCCGAGTTCGCAACTGCCTACCGCACCTACGAACCGGAGTTCCAGGTAGCCCGCGAGCCAATCCGGCTCCGGCTTCAACTGGGCTTGTCACAGGAAGAACTGGCGCAGAGGGCAGGGGCCGGGCGGCCCAATATCTCCCGCCGGGAGCGGGCACCTATCAACCCCTCGCTGCGCTTCCTTGGGCGGGTGGCCGCGGCCCTGGGTGCGCAGGTGGGGGTCAGATTCAGACCACTCGAAGCCGCAGATGGATAGGCAAGTGGTTCTCAGACGACGAGAAAGGCCACGCCGATCCCGGTGGCCAGCATCAGCAGAAAGCCTGGCCACAGCGCTTTGCGCAGAGTAGGCGACCCGCTGGTCAATACGACGCCGCCCTTGACGGCAGTATTCGCCATGGTGGCCAGCACGATGGCTCGCGCCGCCGTGCTCAGGGTCACGCCACCCGCCGCGCCGCTCAACTCGGCCATGGAGAGCGTGATGGCGTCCACGTCCGTCAGCCCGGCGGCGATGCTGGAGAGGTAGACGCCGGTAGTGCCGAAATAGGTCTGTGCGGCTTTGGAGATCAGCAGAATGGCCGCATAGATCAGGCCGAATTTGACTGCCGGCCCCAGCTCGAAGGGGTTGGAAAAAGTGACGTCGCCCTTCTCGTCGGTGCGTTGGGAGAGGTAGAGATAGACGCAGTAGCCCAACCCCACCACCGCCGAGGCCAGCATCGGTACCCACACCACCCCCAACAGCGCCCGGTTGAGCGCCGCGACCTCCGCCACCACTCGCGAGAACATCATCGTCCAGGCCACCATGATACCCAGAGCGAAAGGTTTGGCCAACTCTGCTTCCCGCTGACTGCGTTGGGCGAAGCTCAGCGTAACCGCCGTGCTGGAGACCAGCCCGCCCAGTAGCCCGGTCAGGCCAATGCCCTGCCGGGGGCCAACCACCTTGATCAACACGTAGCCTAGGAAACTGATGCCGGAGATGAACACCACCATCAGCCAGATCTTGTAGGGGTTCAACACATCCAGAGGAGATGGGCCGAAGGTCTGGTTGGGCAGCACGGGCAGGACGATGGCCGTGATGACGGCGAACTTGAGCGTGGCGTAGACGTCCTCGCGGGTGATGCGGCGCACCAACTTGTCCGTCTCCAGCTTCAGGGAGAGAAGCACCGTCGTCGCCACAGCGATGGCCGCGGCCAGCGCCAAATAGCCCCAGTAGCACAGCCCGCCAGCAAGGATGGTCACCAGTGTAGCTGCTTCCGTGGTCAAACCCACTCTGCCGCGCCAGGCGCCTACAGAATAGGCTATGGCGATCAACACGCCCAGCAAGACAATGATACCGACGAATGGCCACGGTGAAGCCAGCACGTCGGTTATCAAGGCGGCAGTGCAGCCCAGCACTCCCATCAGAGCCATGGTGCGCTCGCCGGCGAAGATATCCTTGTCTGGACCACCATGGGCATACTCCCGCTGGAGTCCCACCAGGAAACCAATGGCCAAGGCCGCACCGAAGCGGTAGAAGAGATCTGCTTGCTCCACAATACACCTCTCCCTGTCTCTCCCTAGCGCACGACGACGCGCAGCGAGAAGGTCTCCAGCGGCTCTACCCCCTCCTCCCAGGAACGAGCATAGCCGAGCTGGAAGCTTGTCTCACCTGCAGCCAGGGCACGGAATCGCCAGGTGGTCACGCCCCCAGCCCCTACCCTGTCTCTGCCAGGAGCCTCGAACTCGTCCCCGACCACGGATAGCACCGTTATGTCCGGTTCGGAAACCAAGAGCCAGTTGTAACCCGTGGTAGGATTCGCCTCCAGGGCCACAGCCAGCGTTTGCCCTTGTTTCAGCGTGATCTCCCTCCCATTGTCAGCCGCACCGACCTTGACCTCGCGGGTCACGCACCCCGCGAGCAGCGCCAGTAGCACCACACAGACAATCACGATCTTGCGAGACATCATACCCTCCTTTGCCCTGCCTGCATTGCCCCCCACGTACTCTACTCCCCCTCGGCAGCCTCATGGCTCCAAGCGATAGCCGAGAGTGCACGGGGCGATGACAGGCGGCGAAAGAAACAGCTCCACTCGCCGCTGCCGCAGGCCGGCCCGGCAGGATTGACCCGCAGTAGCAACGCGTCGCTATCGCAATCCACACGGATGTCCACCACATGCAGCCCGCCGCGCGGATCCTCGCCCGCCCGCGCCACCTTCCCCTGCTCAGAATCCCACAGGTACACCTCGCCCGTACGCCGCGTACGGGCCAGCGCGCCAGCATTCATCTGCGCCAGCCGGA
>DFBV01000173.1 GCA_002366755.1 Anaerolineales bacterium UBA3071 | reverse complement strand
GCGGCGCCCTGACCGACATGGTGCGCCTGACGCAGCAAGAGCTGGGCTCCCTCATTGGGGCCTCGCGTGAAAGCGTATCACGCGCCCTGGCCCAGCTCGAGCGGGAGGGGGTAGTGAATGTCAAGCGGGGTCGGGTAGTCATCCGCGACAGGGAGCAACTGGAACGGCTGGTCGGCGAGCCAGACCGTTGAAACAACCGCTTGGCGCCGGTGATTGGGTCACTGCTTGGCCCTTTGTGTGACGAGGGTCACAGACACGGTATGAGAAGTGTGCTATGATGTACGCAACGCAGTAGTCACACCAAGAGGAGAAAAGCTCATGACTCTCTTCGACCGAATCATCCTACTCGCCACCGGCCTGGTAGCCATCTACTTGCTCTGGCGGTTCTTGACCCGCTACCGCAGGGCAGGGAAGATGCACGACATCTACTACATGGTTTCCTTCGGGGTACTGCTGGTGGCCGGGTTGTTGCTGATCGCGTTCACCTACGACGCACTGGCCAGCCCCTGGGTCGTGATCGTCGCCGTGCTGATCCCAGCAGGGCTATCGCTGGGGCTGGTAGCCGAGTTCTGCCCCAAGTACGAGAAGGCCTACCTGGTCTTCGCGCTCCTCGGGCTGATCGCCATCGCCATCACCCGCTTCACCGACTCGGCTGGGCTGGCGACAACGGTGCTGGTGATCGTGCACTCGGTGGCCGGCCTGCTGGTCTTCGTCCTGCCGATCCTGGCCGTCAGGCAGGGCAAAGCGCCAGGCGGATTCATATGGGTGACCGTGGGCGGGGTGTTGATCGGCCTGGGCGGCATCGCGCTGGCCTTCCTGAAAACCGGCCGACAACTGCTGTTCTTCAGTGAGGGGCTGGTGTTCACCATCCTGGCTCCGTTGCTTTTGCTGATGGCCCTGGCGTTCGCCTGGGGGTTTGTCAAACAGATCAAACCTGCCTGATTGGGGACTAAGTCCAATACGGTTCAGACAGGCCGTTCTGAGGCAGTTGCACTGCCGAGATCGGGAGTTCAACTCCCTCCTAACCAAACTGTATTGGGACCAAGTCCCCCGAATCTGCCTTCCGGAGCCTACCCAGGAACCTATAGGCTATACCCTGTAGGCGGCTTGTCCGCGGCGAGGAGCCGCCTCTTGGGGATTCTGGGATAGGTATCCCCTGCAAGTACAGTTGGAAGTGAGGCTCATGCAAGCAATCTCCAAGCGTTTCAACTACCTTTTCCGCTCGACAAAGGGGCTTGCACTGGTTGCAATCGCCCTGATTTCACTGGTCGCAGCCATCTGGGGGACGCTCTCCGGTCCGTTGGCCGAGTGGGGCATCAAGGATATTATGGTGCGGGTTCTTGGCATGGACCTGGTGGAGGCCGAGCGCGAGGGCCGCATCATCATGCTCTACCACACCATCGCTATGGCCGTGGTCGCCATTGAGGTGTACTTCATCACGGACCTTGTGCCAATGAAGGACCACGAACGGGCTACGATCAACGCCACCATCACCGCCGGCTACCTGATAGCGATGTTCTTCGGGTTGTGGTATGCCTACTTTGGGCATGAGCGCGTTTTTCATGGGATATTCCTTTTTGGCCAGTCTCTTGTCTTTTTCGCCGGGGTCCTGCTGGCTGCGGCGCTGTGGCCATGGAAGAAGGAGTACCGCGTCAAAGACCCGGACTACGCCCACGCTGGCGGGGTTGACCTAGAACGTCTGGCCTTCTTCATGGTGGCTGTCGCCACTCTTGGCTCGTCCCTGTTCGGCGCGGTTACCGGCTCGTACTGGGGCAGTGGTCACGAGACCTTCCTGGCCGAAGACGTGATCCGTGAGCCGCACAAGACGGCACTGCAACTGGCGATCCTCGGCCACCTGCACATCATGCTCACCCTGATCGGCATGGACATCACGCTGATCATTGGGCGCTGGTTCGACTTCAAGGGCCTGCTCCACAAGATCGCCATGCCGCTGATGATCGTCGGCTGCATTGTCATCACCCTGGCCGTGTGGGCACTCGTACCCTATGAGCCTTATGCTCATATTTTCATCTATGTGGGTGCTGTCCCCTCTATGCTGGCCGCTCTGATGCTGGTTATTTTCGGATGGGACAAACTGATCCGCGAGGGGCTGGCCGAGCACGGGATCACTAAGGCTAGCTTCTGGCAGAAACTGAAGGCCTTAGTGTACGACCCGCTCAGGTTCGGTTCGCTGTGGCAGATGGTGTTTATGAACTTCACAGTGAGCGGCGTCGGCATCTTCATGGCAGTCACACTGGAAGAGACCATGCGAGTCATGCCGGCGCGCGAAGAGCGCATCACCCTCACCGGCCATTGGCACATTCTGTCGGCGATCATCGCCACGATCATTCTGTTCTATTTTGCTGACCGTGTGGGGCTCAAGGGCAGAGTCCGACGGTGGTTTGGTTGGTTGGTCATCGTCAGTTCGGACCTGGCCTTCGGGGCAGCAACGGTCTTTTCGTTGAAGCGCCTGTTCGTCAGCGAGTCGGCCCAGCAGCCTCTGGTAAACTGGACGGTGCTGCTGACCGACGTCGGGCTAGCGACAGTGTTGGTGGCATTGGCCTCCTTCATGCTGTGGCGGTTGTTTGACCTGTTCAGGAAAGAGGGGCGCTGGGCGCAGGAACTCGCTGCAGGAGAGCTGGCGTCCTCCGAGGGAACGACGTCTGCTTTGGAGCGGGAGGTGGCCCGATGAAACGCGCATTTGTCCTTCTGACCCTGGTTGCTTTGTTGGTAGCAGGATGCGCGCCTGTCAGGGGCATGCCCCCTGCTCCGCCACCCTCAATGGGAACAGGAATTGACCCTCAGACCTGGGCGCTGGTGCCAGGCGGGGAGTTCCTCCTGGGCCAGCACAATCACGAGACTACAATTGACTGCGACTACGAGGTCATGGTCACCGAGGCGACCAACGCCCAGTATGCTCGTTATCTGAACGATGCTTTGGCCACGGGGACGGTCAGAATCGTGGATGACCAGGTAGTGGGCTACTACCCGGGCGACGAGTTCCACGGTTGCGATCACGAGGAAAAAATCGAGGCCGGGGAATGGCTGCACATCCCTCTTGATGACCCCGGACTGCGCTTGGATTTCGACGGCAGCAGTTTCACGCCCAAGCCAGGTTACGAAAACCACCCGATGGTGATGGTCACCTGGTTCGGTGCCAAGGCCTACTGTGAGTTCTACGGTTGGCGGCTGCCCACAGAGATCGAATGGCAGAAGGCCGCTCGTGGACCCGATGGCCGCCCCTTCCCCTGGGGCGACGAGATCGAGCCCAACAACGCCAACTTCTATAGCAGCCACGATCTGTCCGAGAAGATCGTCGGCGCGCTGGGTGACACGACTCCGGTGGGCTTCTACAATGGCCGAAGCTACGAAGGGTATCAGACGCTGGACTCGGCCAGCCCCTACGGTGTGTACGACATGGCCGGCAACGTCTGGGAGTGGGCGGCCGACGTATACGAAGGCGCTCACTACCGCTACATGCGCGGCGGCAGCAAGGCCAACTATGCATACAACCTGCGCGTTTGGACGCGCAATAACGCCGGGCCGGACTACTTTGGTCCGAGCGCTGGCTTCCGTTGTGTGCGGGCCGTCACCGAATGACCAGTATAGAATAGGAGAGGACGACACTGTTGAGAGCGTTCCAGGCAACCCATGTGAAGCTTCGTACCTACTGGGTGCTGACCAAACCGCTCCAGAGCGGACTGCTGCTCACAACGGGGCTGGCTGGCTTCATGAGCGCGCGCTGCCCGGTGTTGAACTGGCAGGCGCTCCTGGCGCTGACCGGTAGCCTGTTCCTGGCCATCGGCGGCAGCACCGTGCTCAACATGGTCTGCGACCGGGACATCGACGCGAAGATGAAGCGCACGGCTAACCGCCCGCTGCCCTTGGGTCGGGTGGAGGCCAGCAATGCCTTGCTGGTCGGGCTGGCGCTCGCTTGGCTCGGCGTGGGCTGGGCATTTGCCCTCTCCCCACTGTATGGCACCATAGTCTTCGCCGGCTTATTCTTCGACGTGGTGGTGTATACAATCTGGCTTAAGCGCCGCACGCCCTGGTCTATCGTTTGGGGCGGCATCTCGGGCGGAATGCCAATCCTGGCCGGGCGCGCTCTCGGTACAGGACAGATTGACTGGATCGGTCTATCGCTGGCGCTGGGAGTGCTGCTGTGGATCCCCACCCACATCATGACCTTCAACATGCGCTACTACGAAGACTACCGAAGGGCAGGCATCCCTACCTTCCCCTCGGCCTACGGCTTCCAGGTGACGCGTGTGACCATCGCCTTATCCAGCCTGGCTGCATCTCTCGCCATCGCAGTTGCGGCGATCGGCATCGGCATGACCTGGGGCTACCTGCGACTGCTGGCCGTGCTCAGCGCAGGATTGTTGGCTCTGGCCATCACCAGCGTCGTGCGCCCGTCAGAACGGCTGAACTTCGGGTTGTTCAAGTACGCCTCGGTATACATGCTGAGCTCAATGCTGTTGGTCGTAGTGGAGGCGATATAACAGGTCGACGATGATGATGATGATGAAAAAGACGTCCATCCTCGACCGATTGCTGCTGTTGGCCACCGGCATACTGGCAGCGTACCAGGTGGCCGTGGGGATCGAGGGGCTCGGCACGCTGGCCATCCTATGCTACACCATCGCCTTTGGCGTGCTTCTGATCGCCGGCCTGTTGTTGATCATCTTCAGCTTGGAGATACTGGACAACCCGCTGGTGGTCGTCGTGGCGGCGATCATCCCGCTCAGTCTCTCGCTGGGCCTGGTGGTGGAGTATCTGCCCGCTCTTGGCACGGTGTACCAGGTTTTCGTCACGCTTGGGCTGCTGGTAATTGCGGTCACGCGATACGTCACACCCGGCACAATCGCCACCGTTGTCCTGGCTGTGGTGCACGGCATCGCCGGGCTGCTGATCGTTGGCCTGCCGATCCTCCTCAGCCTGCAAGGCCGCGCTCCGGCCGGCTTCGCTTTGGTGGGTGTCGGCGGAGCGCTGATCGGTCTTGGTGGCCTGTTGCTTGCCTTCCTGCGAGCCGGCAAGCCCATGCTGTCAAAAGAGACGATCTACACCATCCTACCGGGCCTGCTACTACTGATGACCGCTGCGTTTGTAGCTGGGTTTGCACTGGCCTGAGGAGCGTATCCTCGGCCAGCGTCATTTCATGCCAGGTTCATGCAGGGTTGGCTCTACGCGGATTTCACAGGCACGGAGGGCTTGCAGTAGCGACTTCAGTCGCTCTGTCTATGGCATAAGCGACTGAAGTCGCCACTACGAACCCAGAAGGCAACACAGGCCAAACTTCTGCCCCACGAATCCGCGTTGAGCCAAGATCGTTAGATGCCTTTCATACAGTACATAAGCAGAACGAACTACCATGAACAGCAAAATAGGCAAGGCTCTACGCATCATCGCCGTCATCTCTATGGGCCTAACTGCCGCAATGAACCTCCTCGGCGGTATTGGGACCGTGTGCGCGGCCTTCCTGACAAGGAAGTACCCCCCGATGTGGCCACTGCTGGACTATCAATGGCTGTATCAGACACTGATGATCGTCACTATCGTGATCGGGATCCTGTGCATTTGGTCAACCATCGCGCTGGCGCGTGGGGGGAAGCGGGCCTACAGAAACGCCCTCATCCTTCTGGTCATCGGCACCATCGTCGGCGGAATCCACATGTACGCTTCGCTTTCGCTGCGGGGCAAGGCAGTGCCCGCCAACGTGAAACTCTACACCAACGCGATCACCCTGCTTCTCTTCCTGCTGATCAGGCTGCCTGGACTTCGCGATCGGGTCGACTTCTCCAAGCCCACAAGCAGCAGCGACCGGGGAACGACCGGCGGCCTGGTTGCGATTGTAGCCGGGAGTGTCGTGATCACCACCGAATTATGGGTTGGCGCTTCTCACGTCTTTCAGGGCAGCAACTGGGTCCGCTTGCTCCAGGCACCCCTCATTGCTGGCGGAACGATCTTGACGCTGGGCGGACTGGCCTTGCTGATATGGGCCAACCTGGGTGCGCTGGCTCCGGCACCACAGCAGCGTTAGGGACGGACCACACCACAGAGCACCGTCACAACGCGAGGATAACTCCCCAACGGCCATTCTTCGCCAACACTACGGGAAACCTGTTGAAACAGGTTATGTCAATACCCTAACCAGTTTCAACGGGTTTTCGGTATCAGTATCAGGCTTCGAATTCATTCGGGGCTCTCTCTCATTCGGGGCTCATTCGGGGCTGCACCATCGGCCATGGCCATCGAAGCCCATCGAAGCCATCGAATGAATTCGACGGCAACTACGGGAAACCTGTTGAAACAGGTTATGTCAATAACCCAACCCGTTTCAACGGGTTTTCGGTATCAGGCCTCGAATTCATTCGGGGCTGCTGCTCCAACCCGTTTCAACGGGTTTTCGGTATCAGGCCACGAATTCACTCGGAGCCGCGGGAAGCGTGAACCAGAAGCGGCTGCCGCGGCCCGGTTCGCTCTGCACACCGATTTCGCCGCCCTGGGACTGCACGAGTTGTTTGGCGATGGTCAGCCCCAGACCGGAGCCGCCTGTCCCACGAGCGCGTGAGCGGTCGGCACGCCAGAAGCGGTCGAATACATGCGGGAGGTGCTCGGGCCGGATGCCCTCGCCGGTGTCGGCTACGGCAATCTCCACAATGGTGTCGGTCGCCCCGGCTGAAATGGAGATCCAGCTGCCGGGCGGAGTGTAGCGGAGCGCGTTGCCCAGCAGGTTGCGCAGCACTTGAGCCAGCCGGTCAGGATCAGCCAGCACCAAGGGCAAGCTGTCAGCGATTTGCACATCAAGGCTGACCCCCTTGTCCTCGGCGACCAGGGCAAAGGTGGCAGCGGTCGTCCGTGCCACCTGCGCGGCATCAGTGAGCTGCAGGTTAAGCCGAAGTTGCCCCGCCTCGGCCAGGGCCAATTCTCGCAGGTCCTCCACCAGTCGGCTCAGCAATCGGGTCTCGTCGTACAGTTGAGCTACCTCGACCTTTTCCAACGGATAGACGTCGTCCAGCAGCGCCTGCAGGTTGCCCTGAAGCACGGTGAGAGGCGTGCGCAGCTCGTGGGCCACGTCGGCCATCAGATTCTGCCGCAGCGTCTCCGCTTCTTTCAGCGCAGCAGTCATCTCGTTGAAGGCATTGGCCACCTCGATGATTTCGGCGCTGCCCCCCTCCTCCACCCTCTGGCTGAAGTCACCGGCAGCCACGGATTGCGCTGCTTTGGTCAGGCGGCGCAGCGGCGCGGTCAGGCTGCGACTGAAGAGCAGCCCCAACAGCAATCCCAGCCCTCCAGCCACCGCCGCACCGACGATCAGGAAGTAGCGAAGGCGGCCCAGGAAGTCCTGCTCCAGCGGGCCGATCACCGCAGAGCGTGCCGTGGGCAGCAGCAGGTAGCCCACGACCACCCCATCGGCCGTGATGGGCACGGCACTGGCCCGCTCCCGCTCGCTCAGCCGCTCGCCCACGTCGCCGTGGACCACCTGCCCATCGGCGTCGGCCAGCATCATGCGCGGTCCACCCCGCATCGGCCCCGTCCCCCGTCCCTTGCCCTGCACCTCCGGCATCAACAGCCCGCCCTCCAGCAGCGCATCCACTCCATCCCAAGAGTGATGTCGCTGGTGGTAGGCCGCCAGCTCCTCGGCCAAGCCGCCCTGGGCCGTGATCCTGCTGTGGGTCAGATACTGGCGGAATTGGCTGTCGGCCCTCCAGTTGGTCAGCAAGGCAACGACCCCCACCGTCACCAGGACAACCAGAGCGAAGGCCAGGGTCAGCCGAACCCACAAGCGGTTCATGCCTTTCCCTCCCCCACCAGCCGGTAGCCCACGCCGTAGACGGTCTGGACATAGGAGGGCTTCTTCGGATCAGGCTCGATCTTGCGGCGCAGGTTCTTGACGTGGCTGTCCACCGTGCGCTCCAACCCCTCGTAGGTGTAGCCCAACCCCTTCTCGATGAGTTCAGAGCGGGTGAAAGCGTGGCCGGCGTTTTGCATCAGCACTCGCAGGAGCTCGAACTCGGTGGGCGTGAGCTCCACAGGCCGCCCATCCATCTGCACTTCGTGCCGGTCCAGGTCCAAAAGCAGCCTGCCGATCTGCACAATCTGGGGTGGGGCGAACTCGCCCGCTGTGCGGCGCAGCACCGCCCGGGCACGGGCCACCACCTCACGGGGGTTGAAGGGCTTGGTGATGTAGTCGTCAGCACCCAACTCCAGGCCGATGATGCGGTCGGTGTCCTCGACTCGCGCCGTGAGCATGATGATGGGGATATCGGGCAGGGTGGGATCGGCGCGCACGATGCGGGTGATGTCCCAGCCATCGCGGCCGGGCAGCATCAAGTCCAGCACCACCAGGTCGGGCCGCTCGGTGCGAATGGTGTGCAGAGCCATCTCACCGTCATAGGCCACGAAGACCCGGTAGCCCGCCTGTTCCAGGTAGGCGCGCACTAAGCGCACGATCTCTTTGTCGTCGTCTACCACCAGGATGCGCTGTGCCACGACATGGCCTCCGCGATCACTCCTCGTCCATTGTACCATGAACTAACAGGGCCGGGGAATCTGGTACGTACCAGCTAGCTATCGGAAGACCCTACAGAGGCGGCTCCGCTCCTGTCCTGAGCATCACCGAAAGGCCGCCGATAGAGCTGCGGCGCTTCGATTCTCGGACGGGTTCCAAGGTGCAGCGCACATCCTAGGTGCGTTGCACCCGCTATTCCCGCATCACTCGGCCCCCGGCTGAATGAGCGGTCCGCTCACCAACTCCAGCAAGGCTCAAGCCACCCCAGACCAGCGGTGACTACGCGGCCGCCGAGAGACATGCCGCGGTTGCCCGGGCGCTTTCTGAGCGATTCACTCGTACCGCAAGGCATCGATCGGGCTGAGCCCTGCCGCGCGGTTGGCGGGATAGAGGCCGAAGAAAACCCCGATACCCAACGACACGGCAAGTGCCAGCACGACGCTCTCCAGCGTGACCAGCGGTTCGTTGCCCCCCAGCAGTGGGGTGATAACCTGTGCCCCACCCACGCCCAACGCAGTACCGATGAGCCCTCCCGCGATGCTCAGAACGATCGCCTCAGCCAGGAACTGGATCAAAACATCGCCCCGATGGGCCCCCACTGCCTTGCGCAGGCCTATCTCCCGGGTGCGTTCCGTCACACTGACCAACATGATGTTCATGATGCCGATGCCACCCACCAGCAGCGAGATAGCGGCAATGCTTCCCAGTAGCGCCGTGAACGTGCCGGTGGTCTCTTCCACTACGCCCACGATGTCGGCCTGGTTCTGCACCGTGAAGTCATCGTCCTGACCAAGCTGCAAACCGTGTAGCGTGCGCAGGATGGCCGTCACCTGGGCTTGGGCCAGATCCATCTCTTCGGCCGATCGGGCCTGTAGGTTTATGGAACGCACCTGTTGATTGCCGGCGCCGCCAAGCTTCAACTGAGCTGTGCGCAAGGGCATGAAGATCACATCGTCCTGGCTCATGAAGCCTCCCTGGCCCTTGGTCTGTAGGACGCCAACCACCCTGTAGTTCTGGCGGTTGATGCGCACGGTCTGGCCCACAGGATTGGCCATGGCGCTGCCAAACAGATCCTCTACGACTGTCTGGCCCAGGACCACCACCATAGACAGGTTACTGTTGTCCTCGTGGCTGATGAACCGGCCGCCGGCAACTTCCCAGTTGCGTACTTCCGCATATTCGGCCGTCACACCGGTCACGCTGGTCGAAGTGGTCTCGCCCTGATATACCGCAGTGACGTTCGCTCCATACTCCGGAGCCACAGCGCTGATGCTGGTAGCCAGGCCGCTGATAGCTTCAACATCGGCGTTGGTCAGCGCACGGACATTCTGCTGCAGCCCTCGTCCCGAAAAACCAAAGCTGGTTCCAGCGGTCACGGTCAGCAGGTTAGAGCCCAAGCCCTCCAGGTTACTGACGATCAGGGCCTGTGCTCCCGCTCCGACGGCGACCAGAGAGATGACAGCCGCCACCCCGATGACGATGCCCAACATGGTCAGGAACGAACGCATCTTGTTCACTGTCAGCGCGTTCAGGGCTACACGCAGCACCATTAACAGCTTCAGCATGGCGTCTACTCCTCTCTATCCAATTCCCAAACTCGCTCAGAGGCCCGTCTCGGGCCGTCAAGACACGCGCCCGAGACGGGCGCTAGAGCATTTTCCAATACTCTCCATATCCAGTTGCTAGACGGCTACTGGGGCTTACCACCGCCCATCATGCCGCCCATCATGTGCACGCTGAAGCCGAACTGTGTTGCGTCAGC
>DFBV01000274.1:1052-4089 GCA_002366755.1 Anaerolineales bacterium UBA3071 | reverse complement strand
TCAGCAATGGGACGCAGCGCCTCGACCAGTTCCAGGTTGGCGCTGAGCGCAGGCTCCTGGAAGTGATCGCTACGGTGCTTGCGCCAGTCGTCGTCCGGCAGCCTGGCGATACGCTCCCGGGTGTACTTGCCTGTCAGCAGCCCCGTCTGCATCGGACTGTAGACGATCACGCCGATGTCGTTGGCCGCGCAGTAGGCCAGCAGTTCTTCTTCGACGCCCCTCTCGATCATGCTGTAGGGCGGCTGCAGCGAGGCGACCGGATGGATAGGTTGCACGCGCTCGAGCTGCGCCACGCTGAAGTTGGAGACGCCCGCGTAGCGTATCTTACCTTCCTGAACCAGGTCGGCGATGGTGGCCCAGGCCTCTTCGATGTCCTCGTCTGTGGTCGGCCAGTGGATCTGGTAGAGGTCAATGACCTCCACGTTGAGGCGTTCAAGACTGGCCTCGCACTCGGCGCGGACGCTCTCCGCCTTGAGCCGTCCATAGGCCGAGGTGCTGCCTTCATCCCAGACCAGGCCGCATTTGGTGGCGATGAGAATCTCGTCCCGCCGGCCGGCGATGGCCCGGCCCACGATTTCCTCCGAGTGCCCCAGGCCGTAGGCTGGCGCGGTGTCTATCCAGTTGATGCCCATATCGAGCGCACGGCGGATGGCAGCGATAGACTCGGCATCATCCTGCGAGCCCCAGCCCCAGTGCCATGAGCCGCCGATGGCCCATGTGCCCAACCCGACCGTCGTCAGGTGCAGGTCGGCGTAACCAAGCTTTCGTGTTCTCATGGAATACCTCCAAAGGTGTTTCGATACGCTCTAGCTGATGTGACAGCAAATAATTCCAGGTTCTGGAAATTATACCACATGGCGGCAGTTCGTCAAGTCTGGAAGGCGAGAATCTCAGAGCCAAGGATCACGCCGGCGCTCAACGCTGTCGAGATTGGCGCGCCGTGTGCAGAAAGGGGATTCCAGCCGAAAGACTGTTGACGGTTGTGGACAAATGTGGTACAATAGCGGCGAGGCAATAGAAAAGCATTGCCGTGTAGGGGCGGGTTTGAAACCCGCCCGTGGGGAGCCGGGCGTGCCCGGCGTGGGGGCGGCGCAGTTAGGGTTGGGGTTGGAGTGAATCGGGGCATAATAGAAGTCAGGGTAACTGCTCAGCCAGGTAAGGATCGGGCACGGATGAACACGGACTCGACGGATATGCACAGATACATCCTGGGAAATCCGCGAGAATCCGTCCAACCTGTGGGAATCCGCGTCCCATTTTCAGTCCTTTGGGCAGCAGACTGAGCAGTTACAAGTCAGGTTCGTTGTAGCTACTTCGGCGGCATTGGAAGCAGTAATGAGGAGGCAGGCCATGTTCGGTCTTGAAACGGAGTCATTTCTATGCTAGCATCGCCCTTGAACGCCCCTTGACAATTGCATAACTGTAATTGACAGCCGGGCCGGGTTGNNGGCGGAGTTGGGAAGCGCTGATTGACGGTCGCTACGGTCATCCCCAGAAGGCCCATTCGGCGCTGTGCGAGTGGATGCACGAGCGCAAGCGAGAGAACAAGTCACTGACCGCTGGGGAGCTGGCCGGAGAGATAGCAGAGCAGTTCCAGGTCGAACTGTCCATTGGCCAGATCAACTATCTGCTGCGCAAGAAGGAGTTGACGCGGCCACGAGGCCGGCCTCGCCGACGT
The DNA here is from genome assembly GCA_002366755.1 of Anaerolineales bacterium UBA3071. Lineage (GTDB taxonomy): Bacteria > Chloroflexota > Anaerolineae > UBA3071 > UBA3071 > UBA3071. The sequence continues at coordinate 2,411 of DFBV01000274.1, read as the reverse complement.
ATACTTGGCACCCAACTGGCGAGACCTGGAGCTAAGCACGGCAACGGCATTGATCTCCCGCAAGCCAGGTCGGGTCAGATGGGGCAAAGAGGAGATTGCGGTCGTGCTGGACTCCTACCGTCACCCGGAACATCAGCAGGACATGGGAGAGAGTTGCCGCCGCTTCCTTCAATGAGGCCCAGGTGCGTTGGCGAGACGGGCGGTTGATCCGCATCTGCGTAGCTCAACCGCCACAGTTCTAGTTATGCAATTGTTAAGGTACTGTTCAAACCTGATGCTAGCGGCTCATCGCAGGTATGGTGCGAGCGTCATGCCGACCGGGCCCTTCACCTGTTGGTGAAGGGGCAGGTCTCAGACCTGCCCCTACTTGTTCCAACACTCGAGACCCCCAACCCATCCGGTGTGCCCCCCCTACCACTCGTAGTTGTGCATGATGGGCAGGAATATCTCCACATAGGGGAAGAAGACCTCCGTGCTGCTGCTTACCTCGGTGATGACCTCGAGGCCGTCGGCGAGTGTAGCTGTGTTGTGCGCTGTGGTCACGCCCAGGGGCTGCACGGCAAGGCGCAGCACGGCGATGCCCTGCGGCGGCACCATCCCCTGCCAGAGCAGCGTGTGATTCACCTCATCGTAGCTCAGCGCGGAGCCGCTTCCCGCCCAGGCTGAGCCCTCCACGTAGTTCACTCCCGCAGGAAGGGGGTCCCTGAAGTGCACCTCGGTGGCCATCGAGCCACTGTTGCGCACTTCTACGGTGTAGCTGAGCACCTGGCCGACCATGACCCAGTCCGGACGAGCCTGCTTGCTGGAGCCACTGAGATCCGGTGCGGTGACCGTGGCCGCGGCCTCTTGCTGGAACGGCGGGTGGGTGCCGTCGTCAATGGTCGCCACAGCGCGGATGATCGTGCCATCGGCCAGCGGCCGGTCGGCCACAACGGCAAAGCTGAAGGACGCCTGACCGTCGGGAGGCACCTCGCCCCGCCATCGCACTTCGTTCAGCTCTTCCTCGTAGACAGCGCCCCCCGTAGCGCTCCCCGGCAGGAACACCGCATGTTCGGGCACAGGCAGCACGGCTGCAACGGAACCCACGGCATTGCCGTCGTTGTGCAATGTCACTGTGCAGGTGAGCCTGTCGCCCGGCAGCACGAGCGTTGGCGCGAGCGTCACCGCAGAGCCGCTGAGGTTCACCTGGTTGACGCCCACCGTGGCCGACAGCACCACCGTCTGGCCCCAACCGTCGGTGAGGAACGCTGTGTTGGTGACCACTGTGTCCAGCGCCAGGTCCGCAGCCAGGCGGGCCTGGAAGCTGACCTCGTGGGGTCTGGCCGGTGGCTCGAAGCGCACCGCCAGATCGTCGTGCAC
>DFBV01000274.1:665-939 GCA_002366755.1 Anaerolineales bacterium UBA3071 | reverse complement strand
TATCGACATAACTCACCACCAATCGTTGGCTGCTGCTATGTATCTGCACGCTGCCGCCTGCGCTGGGATTCAGATCATCCCAGAACATGGCGATGAGGTTCTTCGGTGCGCTGGGGCTGGGCAGATGCTCGTTGCTGAAGTCCGAGTTTGCGGGTTGGCTGAGGCTGAGCCAGCCGTTGCTGCTGAGATAGAACTCACTGAAGGCCTCCTCGAAGAAGCGGAAGGCGAAGCCGATGTCGAAGGGCCCTGCCCATTGGTCGTCGCTCAGAGGGAC
>DFBV01000274.1:0-581 GCA_002366755.1 Anaerolineales bacterium UBA3071 | reverse complement strand
CGCCGGTGAGCGTGTCAGGCAGCAGCGTCAGTTCGGGCGGCAGCGGGTCCACCAGGCTGACGTTAGTGGCAATCACCGCGCCGCGGTTGACCAGCGTCAGAGTGTAGGTCAGCACCTCACCGCCCACTGCCCACCCACGGTCGGCGGCCTTGGAGCTTGATGAGATGTCTGGTGCTTCCACGCGGGTAACCGCCGTGCGAACCAGTGGTGGGTGCACGCCGTCGTCGATGGTCGCTGTGTTGGTCACCCAACTGCCGGCGGGCAGTTCCGGATCGAGACGCGTGCTGAAGCTGATCGGCCACTGCTGGCCAGGCCCCAGTTGTCCCCGCCAGCCAATCTCGTTGCGCCCAGGGTCGTAGCTTGCGCCGCCGGTGATACTCCCCTCGACGAAGCTCAACCCGACTGGCAGCGGATCGGTCACCGTGACCTGCGCCGCTCCTTTGGCGCTGTTGCTCAGGGTGATGGTGTAGGTCAGCTTTTCGCCCGGTGTGGCAACATCGCTGCTCACCTGCTTCTCCGACGAGGCAAGATCGGCAGCTTGCACCACCAGCGTGGCGGTACGGGTGTAGGTCACCCCGCCG
>DFBV01000086.1:3176-5273 GCA_002366755.1 Anaerolineales bacterium UBA3071 | reverse complement strand
CTTCTCCAGCACCGCCGTGGCGATGTCCAGATCGAGGGCATTGGCCAGGCTGAAGGCATAGATGAGCACATCGGCCAGTTCGCCGGCCACGCGGGCGCGGGCTTGCAGGTCACGGCTGGCCGTCTCGACTTCCTCCGGACGCAACCACTGAAACTCCTCCAGTAGTTCAGCAGCCTCGATGCACAGCGAGACGCTGAGGTCCTTGGGATTGTGGAACTGCGCCCAGTCCCGCTCGTCTACGAAACGCTGCACGCTGGCGCGCAGTTCGGCGATGGTGGTATCGTTGTCGGACATGGGATGTTTTCTCCTTCGCAGCCTCTGCAGCAACGGCTGGCCCAACTCGGCAGTCAGCATGCCCGTCAAGATTGGCCCGCACCCTGGCCAGGCGCGAGAGGTCGAGGCTTCCCGGCCCATAGCGATAGCCAACGCCCTCACTGGAACAGTTGCTGTGCCCAGGTGATGGCCTTCTCTGCCAGCGGCACCAGGGCACCGGCCGCGGCCACGACCTTGCCCGTCTCCGTCAGCAACTCGGTGACTCCCTTGAGCTTGCTGAGGATGATGGCCTTGCTGGGCTTCTCCTTGCTCGCTTGCTCCTCGATGATCCGTACGTCGGCGTCAACGATGTCCTCTGTATCGTCATCCAGCCCGGCAGCGGGAAGTTGCAGGCGTAGATGCTCCATCAGTTGCAGGAACCCCTCTACCGTGATACCCTCGGTGACTTGCTTGATCACCGTGGCGCTGCTGTGATCGCCGACCACGTTGCCATCACCCGTGATGTTGAACTGATCCCGAAGGACGACATCACGGCCAGCGCGCACATCGCCGCCGACAACGGCGCCATCTTCAGTGTGGATAGAACGATCGGACGTGATGCCTCCCAGAATGCCAAAAACAGATTACAGACTCTGCTGAAAGCACCGCCAGACTCGCCACAGAGGCACAGAGGGCACGGAGATTCCTAGGGTGTCTCTCAAGAAATCGCAACTGCTCATGGTGCTGCCCAAAGGAGTGAAAATGGGACGCGGATTCCCACGGATTGGACGGATTCTCACGGATTTCTCAGGGTGTTCCTGTGCATATCCGTCGAATCCGTTGCGCTCAGTCGGCGAGCTTCCGAAACCGCTCCTCGCTCCAATCCCTGGATCGCTTCTGCCTCCAGGGGCAACCCCGTGCGTCTCTTGCCCTTGCCTTCTCCCTCCACCGCGGCGGTGGTGTCCAGGTGGATATACACCCGCGCCAATCGGGAGCGCTGGCGCTGTGCGGTGGGATCACCGGCCTGCACGTCCACGCCCCGCAGGGGCAACCGCCCGCAGCGGCTTTCCAGGTGACGCAGGTAGGCCTCCCGCAGTGGGGTGACGTCGGGCGCAGGGGCTGGCGGGTAGATATTGACGATCTGATCCCGCCCTATGAAGTCGCGCTGCACCACGACGTTGCCGAAGACGATGGCTGCCCCGCCGCTGTCGATGCGGACCTCGCCGCCCATCCGGGCCAGCTCCTCTTGCAGCCGTGTCTCGAACGCGGCCCACTGTTCGCCCAGCGCTCCCTGTGCCGCGGTGAGCACGTCGAGCCCGGCCAGCATCTGCTGGTATTCGGCTCGTACTTCGGGATGCTCGGCCACCTCCTGTTCGGCGTCTTGCAGGGCGGTGGTCTCGTCGTATGCTCCTTGCAGCAGGTTGGAGAGCAGGTTGGTACCCACGCCGCTCAAGATGGTGACGAGCGCTGCCACGGCCGGGCCGGGGTCGTTGCCGTAGGCCGCCAGGAGCGGCAGCCAGGCGCTGGCAGTGAGCGTTCCGTAGAGGGTACGCACGCCCAGTCTCTCCATCGTTCCCGGTAGGTCTTGTGCTGCCGCCTGCCACCACTCGGCGATACGGGTTGTCCAGGTCTGCCGATCGAAGGGCCTCTGCATGATGTGACTTCCCCCTTACTCCAATTGCCAGCCCATCGAATGGGTTCGACGTCTGACACCAGAAACCTGCTCAAGCAGGCTGAAGTTCCATTGGCAACATGTTTCAACGTGTTTTGGTTAGCAGGCCGCGAATTCATTCGTGGCTCTGCTCAAGCAGGCTGGAGTGGCATTGGCAACATGTTTCAACATGT
>DFBV01000086.1:0-3094 GCA_002366755.1 Anaerolineales bacterium UBA3071 | reverse complement strand
GCCGCGAATTCATTCGTGGCCTTCGTTACCATTCTACCACGCGTCCGGTGAATCGTCAAGAGGTTCTGCGCTGGGGCAGCAAATTCCCAATTATGGAATCCCTGGGAGCCTCTGTCTTCAGATTCTCACGTCTTCGTCTTCCGAAATGGGAAAACCTTGTCGAGTTCCAGGGCAAGTCGGGATGCCCTGTGCCCACCTAACCACGTTATTGTCAACGTGATGCTGGTTTCGAGGCTGATCCTGCCCTGGTACTGCCTGAAGATCAGCGCAAGTCGAACTGATTCGGGCCGAACCCTTGACAATAACACACGTCTGCAAGGCCAACAAGCGGGTGCGGGTCACTGGACTGGCCATATTGAGAATTGGTGCGACGAACGTCGTGTCAATTGACCTGGCTGATGCTCTATGCTATAATCAATGCTGATGAACACATTCGGAAAGGTGAATGAAGGATGAACACATACCAGTTCACAGTAGTCATCGAACGTCAGCCTGAGGGTGAATACCTCGTTTCCGTGCCGGCCCTTCCAGGTTGCTACACCGAGGGACGCACCCTGGAGGAAGCCCACGAAATGGCCGCTGACGCCATCCGCGCCTACTGCGCCAGCTTGCGCAAACACGGCGAACTGATCCCCATTGAGTCCAGCGAGGAGCAGTTCATCTAGCTCACCTGGGCAAGCATACCCAGCTTGCGACACATCCCCCACCAGGTGGGCTCAGATATGCTGTAGCCCCCTCTTCTGTGCCGAAAGCACGCCCCTTCTGTCCCCAGGCAGTTCCTCCCCTCAATCTTGCCCCCTGCTCTCCAGCCCCACCACCAGCAACCCCAAAGCCACAGCCACCATGCGACGTAGTTGTGTACGTTTCATGTTGCACCTCCAGAACAGGATGCACAGAATTCACGGATTGGCTCCGTGCACGATCCGCTAACTCCTCTCAACCGACGAAGGTAGTGTCAATTGACCTGGCTGATTTTCTATGCTACAATCCGTGCTGATGAACACATTCGCAAAGGTGAATGAAAGATGAGTACAGTACAAGTTGTCAAGCAAAGAGTGTACCAGGCCATTGACGGGTTGCCCTCCGAGAGCTTTGAGGAGCTTACCCACTTTCTCGACTTCCTCAAGTTCAAATACCAGGTTCAACAGCCCCGAAAAGTCATGGCTCTGGGCGGACTGTGGAAGCACCTGGATTTTGATGTGACGGATGCAGAGGTGCGGGCCTTGCGGCAGCGAGTGACGGCGCAGCTTCTGCGGAAGGTGTAGATAGCTACGAAATCGTTCCGGTCAACGCTGACGTTGTCCTGGCAGCCGCCGATGTGGATGACGTTCCCGAACTGCACGACCGCATCATCGTCGGCACGGCGAAGTGGTTGGGAGTGCCGATCCTGACAGGTGACGGAATCATCAGCGAGTCCAGCCACGCACAAACAATCTGGAGGTAGTCATGGCAGTCGCTACGATGACCAAGGTTGATGAAATTGCAGCGTCGTTGGACCTGACTGAAAGTGAACTGTTCCGACAGGCGCTGGTGAGCCTTTTGCTCGAGAAGAAGCGCCAAACGCTGCAGCTCAGGTTGGAGATCCTGGCCCGCTACGGTGCCGACTCTGTCGCAGACCTGGAGTCCAGGATTGCCCAAGGCATAGTGGCCGAGCACCCGGTCTGGGAAGATCTGATTGTCGCCGAAAACCTGAGCGCACGCCAGGGGGAACTCGATGGCTATCTTGACGACCTACAAAGCGTTAGAAACCGTCGCTCTCAATGAGTTTGCGGACGTGGTCGTCAATGCCCAGATCGTGTCCTTGCCAACAGGCGATCCGCTCAAGCTGCGCCTTGACATCGCTGATGGCTCTCTCCTTGATGTGTTCATCTCGGTCAGTGGCCGTTATTCCTATCACTGGGAGCGCCGTCTGATAGGCAAGAGCGAACTCTATCGCCACGACAATGCACCCCACGACAGGTGGCGTCATGTAGCCACGTTTCCCAAGCACTTTCACAACGGTAGCGAAAGCAATGTCGTAGAAGGCCTTATCAGCGATGACCCTGAGAAGGCTGTGCGTGAGTTTCTGACCATGGTGCGGCACAAGCTGTTGAGCGCACAATGATTGGTGAGTAGGGGCGTAGAGAAGTCCTCAAGCTCGAACTACAGTGCCGGCACCGTGATCGCTTACTAATCTCAAAGTGCGGCAATCTGCTGACTCGACATGTAGCTTTCTGGTAACTGCTCAGCCAGGTAGCGATCGGACACGGATCAACACGGATTCGACGGATATACACAGATACATCCTGAGAAATCCGCGAGAATCCGTCCAATCCGTGGGAATCCGCGTCCCATTTCCAGTCCTTTGGGCAGCAGCCTGAGCGGTTACGCTTTCTGAAACGAGTCTCTCGGCGATGGCACCTCAGATTCCCGCAGACCATAGCAGCAATTGCGGTTCTTCGTCGTGTGCGTCGTCAATCAGACCGTCGCAATTAACGAGTTCGGGGCTGTGAATCCGCAATCGCCTGGCCATAACGCGGATTGCCTCCGGATTGCTGTCAATCAGGACGAAGTCGCGTTGGTTGCGAGCGGCTGCATCGCCGAAGCTCCCGCTGCCGGCGAAGAAGTCGAGCAGCAAATCGCCCGGATTCGAATGCACCTTGACGATTCTCTCCAGAATACCCAGAGGTTTCTGCGTAGCATACCCCGTCTTCTCTTTGCTGTTCGTGCCCACTATGGTGTGCCACCATACATCCGTGGGCGTTTTGCCGCGGGCGGCTTTCTCCTTCCCTACCAAGCCCGGAGCCATGTAGGGGATTCGGTCCATTTCGTCGAAGTTGAACGTGTAGTTCCGGGGATCCTTGGCGTACCATAGGATGTTGTCGTGTTTCGTAGACCACCGCTTTCTCGATCTTGCCCCGAAATCATACGCCCAGATGATCTCGTTGATGAATGAATCTCTCCCAAACACCTGATCCAGAAGCAAGACCTTGCAGTAATGCACCTCCCGGTAGTCAATATGGAGAAAGAGGCTCCCATTTGCCTTCAGGACTCTGTAGGCCTCGTCAATCCGTGGGCGCACGAATCCCAGGAAGTCGTCGAACGCATCCTCATA